>NZ_CAWLTV010000074.1:0-187235 GCF_963864045.1 Picosynechococcus sp. NKBG042902
TTTTTCTTTTTCGCTAGTTTTTGGAGTAAAGGGAAAAATAACGTCTCTCGCTTTTCTTTTCATCCTAAACCCCAAAAATTCGTTAGCCGCCATGATTAAATCCTGAGCCACCAGCACCGCTACCTTTAAGCTCATTAATTCGGCCCCAGTTCTTACAAGGGCGTTTGTTTGGGCGTGCTGCATAGTGGTTAGATAAAAGCCTTGGGTGTACAGCTCGGCCATGGTTTCGGCGATATTGCGTAGCTTTACTTTTTCCTTTGTTTCTTGGAATTGCCCTGGCCGGTTCGGGTCGGGGGTGCTTGATTTAACCTCGATCTCGATTGGAAATTCTCCGATAAGCGCATCCATCTGTTTTGTCATCCACACCATAAATTGAGGGATGCTTTCTACTTCTGTCGTTTCGTCGGATTCGTCATCTCCCAATAATGATGTGGGGAGCGTCCCGGGAAAATCTGGCACGCCCACCACTTTGGCGATCGCCTCCAACTCATTCCCCAAATCGTCCAAGTCATCCTTAATATCATCAAGCTTCTGGCGATCATCCTCACTAAAATTCTTGTCTGGGTCTTGGCTTGCAGACAGCAGACCACAAACCGCACTCCCCGCAGGGCCACAGCTTAGACCATAGCCCCAAACCTCCCCTGGGATGCCGTTTATTTCTCCCTGTAGAGCATTGATGGATCCATAAATCTCCCTTACTTCCGATTCAAGGGCATCTAGGGCGCTGTTTACACTGGCGATCGCCCCCAGCACCTCACCAATTCGATTTAGTAATTCTGTCTGCCTGCCGTAAATGTCACTGGTGCGATTGTTGATTGCGGCCACCACATCCGCCAAATTTGCAAGGCGACCATCAATAACCCCTAACCCGTTCCGAACCTCCACAATCCGAGCGTTTAGGGCGTCCTGCCCAGCATCCAGATTATTAATCCCCGATTGGATCGTTGACAGGGCAGAATCTAGCTGGTTTATCCCCGTCAAAGCCCGCCGAACATCCCAGGACAAATCCCCCAACATCGACAGCACATTATCAAGATTTCCATCAATGCCCCCTAACGCTGCCTGTACCGATCCAAAAGCTTCCTCTAATAAAGTCCTTAGCGTCCCAAAAAATTCCCGGATCAAGGTGCTGGTTGCGTCAAATGCGCCGGAAATGGCGGCCTCGATGCCATTAAATAGCCCAGAAATAAAAGCCTCTAACGAGCCAAACAAACCATCAATAAAGCTCCTTTGCGCTTCCAACGCCGCAACAATTGGATCACGAATTAAGCTCACCAAAGATTCAAAGATATCGGCCAATGCGCCCCAAAATCCTTGGACAGTTCCATTTACCCCATCCAGGGCGGCCTCTATCCTGGCTAGGGCAGCAGAATGATCCGCCAAAATACTTTCAATCCCTCCCAGGCGACTGTTGATCGAATCAAACTTGCTATTGATAGTCGAATTAAAACTTTCAATAGCCGACTCTATCCGCGAAATATCATCCTTAGTAGCCAGCCCCGAAAGTGCCTCTAAAATCCTCCCCTCAAGGGCCGATATATCCGATTTCGTCGCCAGATTTGGACAAGACATTTAAAGAATGACCCCCGACAAAATCAGCAGTGAAATAATCACAAAAATCACAAACACCGTAAAACAGCCCACATTCAAACAGCCCATAACGCCCCTTAAAGTAAATCTGGATCGGTCAGGTCATTGGCCCCAACAAAATTGAATTGCAGGGTGTAGAGTTCCCTGGCAGAGATAGCGCTGGGGGACAAAAGAGTAGGCGACAGATTAGCCCGACTGACCCGCAAGGTGCGCGATTGATTTTGCAAACTCTGTTCATCAAATAAAACGCCGCTGACCTGGGAAAAATCAATTTGTGTCGAATAAAAAAGCCTCAGCAATACCCATAACAACGGCTCGATTGCGTCCCTAGGTTCATCCCATTTGGGCAACCCAGCGGCCTCAAGTTTTGCATTTAGCTCGGCAACATTAAACGTAATTGTTGACGGGGAAAATTGTCCCCCAAAGTCCTGTAGAGTAAGCGCCATTAAATTAAGTCCTCCGAATAAAAGAATCGATCGCCGTCCCACTGTTCGGCCCATAGCAACACACCCGACCGCCCCCGCATTCCAATTCACAGCACGTTTCCGGCGGGCATTTGCGCTCATCGCATTGAAAGGCTATTTGCTCCCCGTTGTAGGGACAAATGTCGTCTAATACTCCCCCTTGGTCACTTACTTCTAAGCATTGCAACGGTTCAACCGTGGGGCATTCTGGATAGGTCAATGTCTGCGTTTTCCCGTCTGTGTAGGTGATGGTGAGAATGCAGTCCCCAGGCTGTAAAGAGACAAGGGGATTGCTTGTTGTTTGTCTAGTAGATGTTGCCCCTGTATTAGTAGTTACTTTTGTGCTACTTGAAGTTAAAACCGCAGAAATTGAGGGGATTCCATTGTTGCAGTTTGCTCCTAAATAAGCCCCCGATGTTGTCCTTGCTATGCCCCCATCGGTAGTAATCATCCATTGGCTTGAAATATTAAACCTTGCACAATTATCACAAGCTCTTAATGTGCCAACATTCCCTGAAATAATTGGCGCATCAAGAGCGCAAAGCTGTGAAATAGATAAAGCAGTACGACCAAAAGACCCAGCACTAGAAATAACGTTTGGGGTAGTAGCAGTTTGGCTCCCACCATAAGCTGAAATTGTTACAGAATAAAGCCCAAAGCTGGAAATCCCCCATGTCTCACCTGGCAAAATATCAATATCACCACCGCCCCAATCAACTTCAATCCCCGATCCTGATTGCAGCTCAGTTGTCCATGATTGGATCTCGCCCCATCCGGTGAAGGGTTGCCCATTGATTAGCAGCCCCTTGGTCTTTACGTCGTGGCAAATGGGAGGATTTAGGCTTAGGATTTCCCGACGGTTGACGCTGTTCGGGTTAACGATTACATAGGCTTTGTCTGCCCCTGAACAATCACAAGTAGCCATCAGTTCTCTATCCCCTTAAGCTTCAACAAAACGGCCCTTTCTCTTAATAATTGTTCATGTACCTGATCTATCGTCCAGCCTGTTTCTGCTGCCAATCGCTGTAAAAGCTGTCCCCTTGGCTTGTAGGGCTTGGGCCGACCATAACGTTTTTTTGTCCGCAAAATTGAGCGGCGCGATCGCGTTGATAATTTCTGGTAAAGAACTATTTCCATTCCCGATCTTTTCTTCTAACTCTAACAAAAAAGCACCTGTGCTAGTTTTAGCTAAGCTACTAAAAGCACACCTATTTTTTGGGGGCTAAATTTGCGATTCTGCCGTGCTAGAAATTGGGAGATCAGATTTTTATCTAGGTTTTTCTATGGCTCTTACGTTTTTTGAATCGAGCGTATCCGCTGGCGGTGGGAATGGCGTCCCTGCTGGTTTGTTTCTGCCCATTGCGGATCTTCCTGGTGTGGTTGCTGGTGAATTTGCCGATGCTCAGTCCCAGGCCACCAAGGAAAGCAAAGCGGCATTGGCGATCGCCAACGCGATCCATACCTATGTTTCTGCGAATGCGGCTGACATTGTGGGCATGACCAGCACACGGGCTAAGGCTTCTGTTTCCGATAGCCTCGATAACCTGACCTTCTCTTTTGCTTGTCAGTATGTCGCAGACCTGGAAACCGAAACTATCGGCCAAATTCCCTTACCTAGCTCTGGGGCTAATTCTGGCGTCGGTGGTTTTGCCATTGATGACCTTTTCGCCAATGCTGCCGAGGTTGCTGCCGAGGGCGCGATCAGTGGTGAGGGCGTTGTAATCCCCTATGCAGACTTGGCCGAATTTGGCGGTTCTGATCCGGCGGCGATTACTGGCGTTGATAACCGTGATTTTGTTGCGGCAATGATCCGCTCGATGCCTGGATTGCTAACGGTTCGGGATGCTTCCACGGCAAGCGGCGTGACCACCATTTCCCAGGCCACTGCTACGACTTTTACCCTTGCACCTGCGGCTACGGCCACCACTGACCCCACCACTGGGCTGGTTACTGCTGACCTGCCTAAGATTGGCTTGCTTCAGTTCACCACAGCTTGGACTGTCCAGGTTGCCCTTGATCAAGCGGCCCAAACCTTTGACGTTAACGTCGTGACAGCTTAGGCCCGCCTAACTGACACCTAATTGATTTGTTATTTATTTTGAGGTTTCAATATGGCACGAGAATTTGGGCCGGGAACATGGCGCTACGTCAATTTAACCTTGGGGGGCGAAACGCTGAAATACGTTTTTAACTCGAAGCTGAAAGACTCCCTAAAAACGGAGTTTGGCCAAACTGACGTCACCAGTCAATTTAATGTACAGGGGGCGGTACTCACTCCCCGACGCCCCAAGCCCGCACGGGCATCGAAGCGATTCCCCGATGGGTTTGAGGGGTCTTACTGCTCTAGCGATAAGATCCGCGCTCTAAAGGCCGATGGCTATACGATCACCCGTCCTAAGCTGGCGACCTTTAACCAGACCGATCTAAGCCGGGTGCTGTACGTCAATATCAACGGCGTGAAATATGCTTGGCGGCGTCCTCGGAACCAGGGCGGCGAAGTGGATCTGACTGCCCTAGGGGTTGAAATTGCCACTGACCAAACCGATCTAGTGTTCGGGGCTGATTTTCCGAAACCTGCCCAGGCGAAAATTCCTCTTCAATCTCAAGGGACTTATCGATCCTTTGTGGATAATTCCAAGGTGGACGGGGCCACGCTGGATCAGGCGGCTGCTACTGCTGGTTGGTCTTTAGCCCGACCTCAGGAAATTTCCCAGGACGCCTTTTTAGGTCGGACGATTGGGGCTTAGGGAAATGAGCTGCATTTTGACCCCTGGCGATCCGGAATTTGAATTTGTGATGGACAATATGCCCCCACCTCCCAACTGGCGCACTCATGATCCGCATGGGGAAACGGGGCTAGTTCAAGACCTGGGAACGGGCGTATGGCTGGCGGTAAATAAACAAGAATTTATCGCAGTGATGCACGAACAGGGCGATCTATATTTCGGGGAAGACTAGGGGCAAAATGGCGATTTTTGACCAATTTGGACAGTGGGAGAGCATGGGGACGGTTGTCCCGTCATTTGATTGGCAGTTTCTCCCGCTGTTCGCCACCACGCCCCATAGCACGTTCCGAATTAAGTTTTTTGGGATGGGCGATCGCACTTGGTATCCGCCGATCCATGTGCGAAATTCCTTTTTTACCGGGGCGGAATATCTTTTTGATCGCCGCTGGGTAAAGATGTGGCCCAAGGATGAACCAGAAACCTTTCAGCTACCTTATCCGGCGGATATGATCGCCGACCCATTGCCCCAACGACAGATACAGGTCAAGCTGGCGGGCCGCTGGCGCTACTACGATCTAAACCCCCAAGGGTACATGGTCGAAATTTGGGAGAAAACCGATTCTGATGTGGTTTACCCAGTGCCAGAAACGCAACAACAGCAACCTGTGACCCAAGTATTCAGGATTTTGAGGCGTCGCCAATGAGCTGTCCCCAGATTGCCACGAAAGAAGATATCGCAGCCCTTGAGGGGCGGTTGATTGAGGCAATGCACGCCAAAATCGAGGCGGAAATTACCGCTCTTGAGGCGAGATTGGTGGGGACGGGGCAACAGGTGACGCTGGCAGAAATTCGACAGGTGATCGAGGACTCCGTCAACCTGCCCTACGAAATAGAAATTACAACGCTTCAACCGTGAACGATATCACTCAACTTTTAGTTAACCTAACGATCCTTGTGGCGACAGTTTGGGGGGCGATCCGCGCTGGACTCAACATTTACAAGCATTGGCATCTACTAAAGGATCTCCCTGAAGAGATGGAAGAAGATTTAAGCGAAATCCACCGCCAACTAAACGCGATGTGGGGAAAACTGGATCACTTGGCAACTTTGACGGATGCAAGGCTAGACCGCATGGAGCGGCAACTTAATTATTTGGCAGGGACGATCCGGATCAATCTTGAAAATTTGGAAGGGCGCCATGATTGAGAAAATTTTAAGTACAGCAAAATCACAAATCGGCTACCGGGAAAGCCCTCCAGGGTCAAACCGAACCAAGTATGGCCGCTGGTATGGGATGGACGGTAATCCGTGGTGCGCGATGTTTACGAGCTGGGTTTATGCTGAGGCTGGTTTTCCTTTGCCGAAAATGCAGGACGGCGCTCCCAGTGGCGCGGCTTACTGCCCTTACATCGAAGGGTATGCGCGACGGGTTGGGCAATGGCATAAGTCGCCAAGGCCCGGAGATTTGGCGCTGTTCCATTTTGGCAATCGGCTCGCGGTGCATATCGGGATTGTTGAGAATGTCGCTGGGGCAAAATTCAGCTCTATCGAGGGCAACACCTCAGCGGCCTCCAATGCCAATGGGGGCATGGTGCAAAGGCGATCGCGCAATGTCTCCCAGTGTCGGGGATTTTATCGGCCCATGGATATTCAGGCCCGCACGGGGAAGGATGCTTATTATCGGCTGATCCGGCTGAGACGCCCCTACATGGCAGGCCATGACGTTCGGGAGTGGCAAAAGCAGGTGAATCATTGGGCGATCGCCATTGAGATCGATGGGGTTTTCGGCCCGAACTCGGAGAAGGCTTGCCGCACCTTACAAGAGAAATGGGGCTTAGAGATTGACGGGGTTGTGGGGCCGAAAACTTGGGAACGAACATTTAAAAAAAGCAGTGAGGTTTGATTATGTGGATCATTCAAGCGTTAGAAGTGCTAGCTGAAGGGAGGTCAACAGGAAAATACCGACTAACAGCAAGATCAGATGAACCTGCAAGCTCCCCAAAAGGACTTTGCTCTCATCTTCACAAAGATCCCTCTGAAGCACAAAAATGTGCCGAAGCAAGGAAAAACGCAAAAAAATACGGGCTTTTTTAAATTAGGGGGAGTTCCAAGGATGCCTGAGCCGGACAAGGACAAGCTTTTTAAAATTGCCATGGCGAAAGATGGCATCCAGGCGGCGGATGTGGCCTACTACCTCCTGTTGTTTTTGCCCTTGGTGACCGGGATAGCAGGTTTTTATTTTTGGTGCAAGGCGATTTTGTTTTATCCAGACATCCCAGAACAACGACTTAAACCCCTGTTCTGGTCGAGCTGCGTTTTGATGGGCCTCCCCGTCGCTGGGGAGTTTTGGCGACACAAATAGCCATCATTCCAATGGGGCTAAGTGCCGTTGCTCGATCTTGGTTTCCCCGGCGGAATCACTCAAACATAGATAAACCTTGTAGGCGAACTCAGATCCAACAGGCGGAAATTTCACAATCTTGACCACCTCACCATTGATTTTCCAGCGTACATACTCCCCAGGCCGAAATAAAAATCCTGCTTTTTCATACTCTTCTGGAATCGTTTCAAATTTCTCGTTTTTTTGCGGCATTACGGTACAAATCGGCTGTGATGCTTGTGGGGCAGGAGTTTCGGCTGTACCGTAATTGCGATCTAATTGCGGTACATTTGCCGATTCTGGATCAACTTGCGGCACATTTTCGGGGGACTGTGCCGTAACTTCAGAATTACGGTACACATTACGGTACATCTCTAACCCTTGTTCTGTCTGGGTTGTGCCATAAGTACCGTAATTACCGTTATTTTTAGAGGGTATATTTTCCCAGGGGGCTGTTTCCTTTTCGGGGTTAACTTTAATGCGTAAATGGCGGCCCTCCTTGCGGATCCGTCGTTCTTCGGTGTAACCAAGCTGATTGAGGATTTTATTTAGCCGTCTCAGCTCCCGTTGTCCCTGTTCTTTGGGTTCGAGCTTGAAAACTTCCTCCAGAATTTCTTTGGTGTTGGCGTAGCTGTGCCAGCTTAACCATGCCTCCACATCCTCTAACCAGGGGTCTTGTTCGGTGAAGTCGAGGGCGATCGCCTTTAGGATTGCCTTTTCTGTTTCGTCGGGATGCCACCGCGCCCCAGCTAAATAAGCATCCATGGCGGCGGCCCATATCCCGTCCCTTTCCTGGGCTAGGCGGGCGTTGTCAATATCCCCGGTGATCGGCACTGTCCAGAAACGGCGGTTTTCGTCATCCATCAAGAATCGAGAGGGGTTCACCGTTCCGCAAAACACGGATCGGCGGTTGTGCTTCTGGGTTTTCCGCTCGTAGGGGGCGCGAAATTCATCCTGTCTGACGGTGAGGTAATGTTTCAGGCTGGCCGCGTCTTTCTTTGACGTGATGCCGTCGATTTCTGCCAGCTCGATGATCCAGTTGCCATGAAGCGCCATCAATGAGTTAGTCGATTGGATCTCACTGATCGAGTCATTAAAGTAAATCTGGCTCAGGGTCTTAAACCATGTCGATTTCCCTCGCCCCTGGCCGCCTTGGAGGACTAGGGTGTAATCGGCTTGGCATCCTAGATAAGTGCTGTCGGCTTCTTTGCCCTCGGTTTCCAGTTGCCGCGCCACAGCAGAAATTAGCCACATTTCCACGCACCGGTTATACATCCAGGCTTTGCGCTTGTCGGCTTCCTCAGTAAATTTGTCGGGGTCTTGCCCAAAATAGCGGGCCGCTAAATTGTGGATCGGGACGCGCTCTGCTTCCCGGTGGCAACGGCGCAAATCTTCGACCACTGGATCGAAGCTGTTCTTTTTGGCGAAATAGACCATCGCTTTATATATGTCGTTCTCGCTGGCGGTCTCGCCATACTCATCAAAGAACCAAGCCCGCAGCTCATCGGCAACGCGAAATAACTGCCCATCCAGTAGCATCTCTTTCCGCATGGAATCGAAGCTTAGGCGGTGGGCCATTTCATCTTGGATAAATTCAAAAAGCTCGGCATAGTTGAGGTTTTTCGTTCCCCCATAAATACGACGGGTTTCGGGGCGTGATTTTTTTAATGGGGAGCTGGTGATCGCCGCGTACCCTTCAGGGTCATTTTTCTTCATAATTTCCATTGCAAATTCCAGCTTTTCCTTATAAATTTCGTTTTCTGAAATTGGCCGATCTGGCTCTTGTGGATCTGGTCTCGGGGCGGGTTTAGGGTCGGGCCGTTCCTGTCGCTTCCAGGCCGTGACCGATTGCCGCTGGTTAAATAAATGCTTCAAAGCTTCCGGCCCATGGGCAAAATGCACATCATCAATCCCCTTTAAATCGGGAAAATCCCAAGTCCAGCACATTACCTTGACTTTGCAGCCCTCAGCCCTGAGAAGCTTGGCGGTTTTGCTGACGGCGATCTGTACGTTGCGGATCGTCTTCGGTTTTGTGTCATTGTCGAAACAAAAAATAATTTCCCGTCCCTTTTGGGCGATCGCCTTTAACTGAGGAATCAAATAAGAGTCCCCAATCTTCCGCCCCTGCTCATCCTTGGGGGTGCGGTATCCAGAAAAAATCCCCGGTAAACCGACCGCGCAATACCCAGCAGACAATAGGGACGCCGTTTTTTTGGCTCCCTCGGTGATGATAATCGGATATTTAGAGTCGGCAATAGTTCCCCGCCAATAATCCGCATTCCCTAGAAAAAAAGCTTCGGTGGGCGTCTTCGGTGGGTGTTCGTATTTAATTGGTTTACCGTCGATCTCTCTGGGGGAATTAGGTTTTAGACAACCCCATAAAGATGGTTTAAAGGTGAGAATATCGAGGCCGGAACACCACCAGCCCCCATCCTCTAAATGGGCATAATTTCGGAGCCATTTATCACGAAGTCGGCCATCGTTGCGGCGTTCATCTTCGCCCAATCCATAAAGCAAAAATTCCCAGCAAGCTGACGGGGAAAGCTGTTTAAAATAGGGTTTAAATTGTTCAGAAATAGCGCTTTTTTCTAGCTCTTGAGCTAAAATATTGTTATCAGTATCAGTCATTTTTATTTCTCCTCTATTTTTGCAGCAAAAAAGCTATCCTCACCGGAAACTATGGGGATAGCTTTTCTCTTTCTTTAGAATGGGATATCGTCTAAGTCGTAGTATTCCTTGGTTGTTGGGGGAGCCACTGGATCAACCCGTCGCTGGAATATTTCTGGCTGAATTTCTGCCCAATTAAGGACTGTTTCGATTCTGTCTGCAATTTGATCTCCCTGCTCTAGGCACTCGCAAGGGAAATGAATTAATAATTGATAGGTGTGATTTTTCATGATTCAAGCCCGCTAGCCTCCATGCAACGTTTGTAATCTTCAACTACGGCTTCAACCGCCGCATTTAATAACTTGGCGATTTCTCTTCTGTACCGAAACAAATCTTCAGGAAGCTCCCCTACTTTTAAATCTCCCAATTCTGGGTTTTCTAGGTAATAAAAAACAGTCTCGCCATTTATGACGTAATCAACCTGCGGAGAATAATCTTTCATAGGTCAATCCCCGAATTGTTGTCTTTCTCTGAAACATCAAATCCCCGAAAATTAAGTTTTCTCTCCTCGATGAAGAATTCTTCTGCTTTTTCTGGAAAAACTCCGTACCTTTGCGCGGCTTGTTTCATTGCTGCTTTTTTTGATCTCGCCAGAAGAATAATTTTGAAATTAGGCGGGGCGGTTACCACATACAATTTTTTCGCCATTACCGCGCCTCCATTTGCTTTAGGTAGGCATTGAGGGCGATCGCCACTCCGACCGCTTCAGGAATTGAGGCATATTCAGCCACTAAAAAACTCGATCCATCACTGGTAAGGAAATAGATCGAGTAACCGCTGGGAGTAAATTCCCCGTATTTTTGGATGGGCTGACTCTTTGGGAATACCACCCCATCAGTCTGATGGCGGGCAATCTTCTTGTGGAACGTCTTGGCGGCATGGATCGCCAGTTCAATCTTTTGATCGAGGTTCCCAACAGATCGGGATTGAGAATCACGTTGCAGAAGGGCCAATAGCACCTGCAACGCCTCAGAACGTAATCTATTCATTTTGTTTCTTGAGCGTTTGTATTACGCCATAGGTAGAGTCTCGGTAGCTGTTGGTTTTGGCTTGGCTCTAAATATGGAGTAAGTGAACTTTCTAATGTGGATAGAACCCGCTCACTGCTTGACCTTGGGCCTCCTAAAATGGAGTGAAAGTTATATATACCAAGGGGTAGGAAATGGATGGCCGTCCATTCCTACCGTTTTTCTAAGCGTGATAGGTTACACGGTTAGCCGTGTAAAGTTCAGTATAATGAGCGTAAAGGATAAATGCAACGAAAATACTTTGAAAGCGTTAAGAAAGAAGTTGAGAATCAATCAAACCCAATTTGCGAAAGCATTGGGGGTAAGGCAGCAAACCGTTTCTGAATGGGAGCGCGGTATTTATCGTCCTGCGTTGTCTATTGAGCAGATAAAGACCCTTGAAGATATGTTAAGCAGGGTTGGATTAAAATTTAGAGACCTACCGGATGATCTTTCCCAGTAGGTCTAGTTAGAAGAGGAACTAGAATCATGAAAACAATTACACGTATAGCAAGGAGGAATCCCCAAAAAGGAGTATGGAGAGGGGTAAGAAGTGCTTTTTCTATCCACCCTCCGAGCCGTAATCAAGAAACTAAGGCAACTCTGGAAAAACTAATTGAATCAGCCAAACATGGTGCTGAAGCCGATACTGAAGCCATCCGCTCTGATTGGAAAAGGGTTGGTAGAGATATGTATGAGGCTCAAACCAAATTTTTAGAAAGTCTTGACCAAGAACAGCGAGAAAAGCTGGATAGATTATCAAAAGTTGAATCATTAAAACTCAAGATAGATGAACGATCCCATTTCTGGAAAATCTCCCACCGACTCAGAGACAGAGCAGAATCCTGACCTTGATGAGGACACTCTCTCCCCCATATCTAAAGAGCAACCAGAAAGATCGCCTGAGTCATATCCAAGGGCCGTTTTTCAGTATGAAGAATCAGGGCCACTCCCTCACCCCGATGTTCTCTATCTTTATGGGGAAGTAGTACAGGACGGTGCGGAAAGAATTTTTTCAATGATGGAAAGGGAGCAATCATTTCGACAAAATCAAGAGGAAAGATTGCTTCAAGCTCAAATTGATGATTTAAAAGCGGATCGAGAAGAAGCGCGACGCGGCCAAAATTACGCCTTGGCGATCGCTCTTGTCGTAGTCGCTTGCGGAACGATTACCGCTGCCCTGGGGCATGGTTGGGCCGCTACTGGCATCATGGGAACAGGGACAGCCCCGGTTGTCGCTTCTTTCATCAATGGGCGTAGGCGTTCTGGCTATCGAAACTCCGCCGATAACCAGAACCCTTCCGAAGAATGAGCTAATTTAAAATCATGAGCGTTTGTTGGGTGAGGGCGATCAAGGTCGCCTTTTTTATTTGCCGAAACGTTTTTCGTTCTCCATGCGGATTTTCAAAGCCTTAAGCTGTTTTTCTATATGCTCCTGATGCTCTGTGACCCCTTCGATCTGCTTCTTTTGTCTGGCGACGGTTGTTTCTAGCCCCTCCACATAAATCAGGAATCTTTGCCCAGCATAGGCAATGGGTAACCAAACCACGATTGTGACCGTTCCCACTACTTCATCTGACCCCCCAGTGATCAAGGTGATCGCCCCTACAGCAAAAGCAAAAAACGCAGCAAAATGGCTCACTGCATAATTTTTAAAGACGTGATCCCATTGCCGATAAGCAAATTTATAAACAGCGATTTCCATCGCTAGCCCCACAGTCATCAGGATGAAAAAATCAATTGCTTGTGATCTGGTGAGGATGTTGCAAATCCCGGAGGTCAAGTTATATGTCCCTAGGCCAAAACCTAAAGAACCAATTGTAAAGACCAAAAATAGCCATCCAGTTCTAGTGATTGCCTTCATTCTCATTTCCTTACTTTTCTAATGGAGCGCGGGGACGGTCAGGATTATCAGCAATCTGCCGGGTAAGTGTTAAAACTTCATCCTTCTCGTACCAATGATGATAGGTCTTAAAATGCACATCGAGACTATGCCCCATCAATTTCGCTGCATCGATAGGCTTAATCCCAAACTGCTTGGATCGGCGGGCATAGCAATGGCGCAAAACGTAGGGCGTAAACGGCACATCATAGCGATAGAATTGCCGCGTTACGCGACTCCCCAACGCTGAATAATCCTTACTCCCCGACCAGGGCGGCGCGGTTCCCTCCAATAGCCCCCACTGCTCTACCCATTCCGGGTACAAAGGCGACACATGGCGCGGCCCGGTTTTCCCTTCCCGCAGATAAAGCAATGGTGGATCGCTCAGGTCTGCAAAAAATACCTCATGGGGACGCAACCCATAGGCCGCCATCAAACCATAGGCCCAACGCCATAACGGGTTCGGAATCTTTCTAAAACCATTGGCGATCGCCTTGTCACTGGGCAACGTACGCGGCGTGAGAAATTTATGGCAATATCGGCCCCGGTATTCGTCCAGGTCTACCGCTATCCCCGCAAATTCCGCCAACTTCCTTAAGGCAATGCAGGCTCGCAATCTTTGGCGGCTGTCTGGTTTGATGCCCTTCACCACATCAAGGATCGCCGTTTTGGTGAGCTTGCGCCCCTGGGGGAGTTTGTTGAAAATCTGTTGGTAGCTGCTGCGGTAGGTCGTTCGCGCTTGGGGTGTATCGGCCCGCTTGGCGAAATAATCTTGCTCAAATGCGGCGATCCATTCCGAACAAGTCTGTATGTCATTTTTGCCATACGCGGCCCAGTCAAATTCCCCGCAAGCAATCAGGCCACCAAGCTTAATCGCCTCAGCCTTAGCCCGCTGTAACCCTTCCTCATTGGCATAGACCCCAAGGGCGATCCGTTGCCGATGGGGAGCTGTCCGCCCCGTCCCAGGCTTAGGGGGAAGTGTGGCCCGCAGATAGACCCGTTTCCCCTGGATTTCCACAGACACACCAATTCTTAGGGCGTCTAAATCCCGGTTAATCTCTTGAATTTTCATGGCTGATCTAGACCATATTTAGACCAAGCCTTACGGGAGAATAGGCATTCCAGGCCACCATGAAAAAGTAAGCAAAAATCTCCTACGCTACCAGTAGCGCAATGGAAATTTGACCTACACTGTAAATATGGCTCGAGGCAGATTTGAACTGCCGACCTTGGGCTTATGAGTCCCCTGCTCTAACCAGCTGAGCTACCGAGCCAAAACCGTAAACAATAATAACTACCACAATAGTGGTTGTCAAGACTTTTCCTAAAAAAACTACCACAATGGTAGGTGTTGAGATTTTGCTGAAAATAACTACGGAAAGTCGAATATCACAATGGAGTTTGCCCAATCCCCATACAATACGGGAAACTGCTGAAATCGTTATGCCCCAACTCCCAAAAATTGACCGACAGCGGGAACACCAAGCCAACGAACGTACCTTTCTGGCTTGGTTGCGTACCTCGATCGCCTTAATTGGTTTTGGCTTTGCGATCGCCCGTTTTGGTTTTTTTGTGCGTCAAATTGAAGAAACCCTAGTCTCCCAAAGTAATTTACCCTTGCCGAACCTGGCCTCTTCCGAAACGCTCGGTCGGGCCTTTGCGATCGCCGGCATTGTGATCATTGCTTTGGCTCTGTGGAACTACCACCAACATTTTCGTCAAATTGAGCAGGGAAATTATCAACCCAATCGCTGGATGATTACCACAACGGCGCTGGTGGCGATGGTTTTAGGGGGGCTGAGTTTGATTTTGATGATTGGCAGTAAACCCGATCCGACTCGGGAAGATTTTTCTCGCTCCCAGGCCCTTCCTAGAGCCTCAAATGTATTTAAGCGCCACACTAGGTACTAATTCCCAAGGGGAAGACTTCTGTGTTATATTTTTAGACGACTCGGATCTATGCGATCTCGACGCCCAAACCTTGTCAGGACCGGAAGGTAGCAGCAATACGGGATGCTCGTGGTAGGCGTAGGCTCCGGGTCTTTTGGTTTTTTGGGGATTGCAGCAGTCAGTTAGTACTTTTCACGGCTTAGGACAAACACGCTACCCTCATTCCCCCGGCCAATGCGCAGATCTTCATCGAGATAAGTAATATCAAGCCAGCCATTATTATTTTTGCTGTTAATTCCCACATCAACAGGAAAGAATTTTTTCCCGGCTAACATTTGCTCGACGAGTCCTTTCGGAAAACGGTAGTTCATCAGGCGCTGGGAGCCAATCACGTAGCGATTAAAGAAAACATTCACCCGCTGATCAGAGACAGGAGTGAAAGAGGCTTCCACGAGCACTAAGCCTTCAAGGAAAGGAATCCCCTCTAGTTCGGCGATGTTGTAAATTTTTTGCTGGAGTGGCCGCACACATTGGTAAACCTGCCCTAACTGCAAAAGGGGAAAGCGATTGATCCCCAAAATGCCTTTGCTGGTGGTATAAATCAGTCGCCAATCCCCTTCGAGTAAGGTTGTCGCTTCTAGGGGCTTGGGGGTCGGGTTTTGGTCTTCGAGGCGATCAACGATGGCGAGGATATTGGCGCGGTCTACTTCAGTGGCGATCAGACCACGATTTTTTCCGGCAATGGTTTCGAGGAGGTTCGTTTTTAGATTCATGGAAAGGTGAGCAGTGGTCAGCGCAGGTCTAAGGAAATTTAGGCCATAGATTATTTTCTCATATCCCTTCAGCGGCGATCAGCAGGGCCAAGTTATCTCGGTGGATCACGGTGTCGGCGCTGCCGTAGCCGAGAATTTGGCGAATTTGGGTCGAATGTTGCCCTTGAATTTTTTCAATATCTTGGTGGTTGTAGTTTACTAACCCTCTGGCGATCGCCTGACCTGTTTGGGTTCTCAGTTCTACGGGGTCGTTAATGGTAAATTCCCCTTCCACGGCAACAATACCTGCTGCGAGGAGAGAACGACCATTTTTCAGAAGGGCCTGGGTTGCGCCATCGTCAAGGGTTAAAATTCCCTGGGGCACGAGGCCGTAGGCAATCCAACGTTTACGGGCATTATCGGCCTGGGGCTGGGCCTCAAAGTGGGTGCCGATATCTTCCCCGGCAACAATTTTCAGAAGATTCTGGGGGGTTTTGCCCTGGGTAATCACCGTGCGTACGCCAGCGCTGGTGGCAATGCGGGCGGCGGTGAGTTTTGTCTGCATTCCTCCCGTTCCCCATTGGGAACCGCTAGATCCGGCATCCACCTGGAGGTTAAACAGTTCGCTGGAACTGACCAGGGGAATGGGGCGGGCGTCAGGGTTTTGTCTGGGGTCAGCGGAATAGAGGCGATCCACATCGGTGAGGAGCACCAACCAGTCGGCATTCACCAAGCTGGCGACCAGGGCAGAGAGGGTGTCGTTATCACCAAATTTCAGTTCATCGACGGCAACGGTATCGTTTTCGTTCACAATCGGGATCACGCTGAGATCCAACATCGCGTTGAGGGCTTCCTGGACGGTCAGGTAAGAGGTGCGATCCACGAGGTCTCGACGGGTGAGCAATACCTGGGCGATCGCCTGTTGCAGACTGGTAAATAGATCATCATAAAGCCGGATTAAACGGCCCTGACCCACGGCGGCGATCGCCTGTTTTTCAGCAATTTTTTTCGGGCGTTCTGAGCGTTTCAATACCCCACAGCCCACGCCCACGGCCCCAGAGGAGACGAGGATTACCCGGTGGCCCTTTTGTTTGAGGCGGGTCAAGGTTTCCACTAGGGTACCGATGGTTGCCAAAGCCAACATGCCTGTTTTGGGATCTGTGAGGCTAGAGGTGCCAATTTTAATGACGATGGTTTGGGGCATAGGAGACTGTGAAGCTAGGTGAATTTTTCTATTATTTCAGCAAAAATTCCCTTGAGCCGAAAATCTTACCCCGCGTCCACAGCATCCTTTCCGTCTCCCATTAAGGAAAACAAGGGATTTCAGCAATGACGGTAAAATAGACCCAGTTTCTGTGTTTTACATCCGCTGACAAAAGTCCCCAACGTTATCCATGACCCACACTGCGATCGCCAAAGAAAAACCCGATTGGGCTGGGGAAGACTGGTTATCCCGCCTCGTTAACCGTCTGATCCAAACAAAGCCCCTCTACGCCCTGATGAAACAACAAGCCCGGCGCGTTCTGATCAAAACCGCCGAAAAAAATGGTGTCCCCTGGCGGCAGATCGTGCAGGAATTGGAGCAATCCCCCGCCAAACAATATTTCCAAGACATCGCCAATCCCCACCTGGACTACCCCGACTATTACCAAGTCCCCTTCCATGCCTACAACGAAGGGAATTTATGTTGGCAAGCAGCCTTTGAGGCAGCCCCGGCGACGGCAGCGATGGCCCTACGGGTTTGGAAAACGGAACCCCTTACCCCAGAAGTGGCCCAGGCCCGACTCCGCAATAGTTTTTTAGATGTCCTTGAACAATATTTGCCCCAGAACGTAAACGAAGCCTTGGATATCGGTTGCTCTGTGGGCATTTCGACCTTTGCGCTTCTAGAACGACTCCAGGCCAAAAATCCAGCAGTCAAGGTAACGGGCCTAGATCTTTCACCCCACATGCTCGCGGTGGCTAAGGTTCAAGATAAAAATCAAGCGGTGCAATGGTGCCATGGCAAGGCGGAAACGACGGAGTTTACCGATGATCGATTTGATTTAATTACCTTGCAATTTGTCCTCCATGAACTGCCCAACCAGGCCACCCGTGAGATCTTCCAGGAATGCCGACGCATTTTGCGGCCCGGTGGTTGTTTGGCGATCGTCGATAACAATCCGAAATCTCCGGTGATTCAGGGTTTACCGCCAGCCTTGTTTGTGTTGATGAAGAGCACAGAACCTTGGAGTGACGAATATTATACTTTTGATGTAGAATCGACACTAAAAGAAGTCGGTTTTGATTACCGCACCACCGTCGCCAGTGATCCGCGCCACCGCACGATCATTGCCCACAAGCCCCTTTAATTGTTTGCCTGATGAAAATTGCGATCGCCCAACTGAACCCCACCATCGGGGACTTGACTGGTAATGCCGAGCGGATCCTGGTCGCAGCAGAAGAAGCGGCGATCGCCAATGTCCGCTTATTGCTCACACCGGAACTGTCCCTCTGTGGGTATCCGCCCCGAGATCTCCTGCTCCATACGGATTTTATTGATCGGATGCAGGCCCAACTCGCGGCCCTAGCAGCAAAAATTCCGCCGACCCTCGCCGTTTTAGTCGGTTTGGCGACTCCCAACCCAGAGGCGATCGCCAAGGGAGAAAAAGCCCTCCACAACAGCATCGCTCTCATTGACCAGGGGAAAGTCCAGCACATTTTCCATAAGCAACTGTTGCCCACCTACGATGTGTTCGACGAAGATCGCTATTTTGAACCCGGCAAGCAGTCCAACTGGTTTTTCTTCCATCCCAGCCCGACGGTCGCCCCTTTAAAAATTGGCGTCACCATCTGCGAAGATCTCTGGAATGACCAAGCCTTTTGGGGCAAGCGCCAGTACGAAATTAATCCCCTCGAACAATTGGCCGAGGCCGGGGTCGATTTGATCGTGAACTTGTCGGCTTCTCCTTACACCGTCGGGAAACAGCGCCTGCGGGAAGGAATGCTCCACCATGGCGCCCAACGTTACCGCACGCCCATTCTCTACGCGAACCAAGTGGGGGGGAATGACGATTTGATTTTTGACGGCGGGAGTGTGGCCTTTGACCGAGAGGGACAACTGGTTGGGCGATCGCCAAGTTTTCAAGAGTCCCTGTTGGCGGTGGAATTTAGCCCCGACCCACAAACCCTATCACTGCCCCAGGGTTTACCTGCTGCTTTTCAGCAAACCGTTAGTCCCGAATATGGGGCCGATGAGGCAGAAATTTTTGCAGCTCTGGTGTTGGGTCTCCGGGACTATGCCCGTAAATGTGGCTTCTCGAAAATTGTCCTGGGTTTGAGTGGTGGCATCGACTCGGCCTTGGTGGCGGCGATCGCCGTTGCAGCGGTAGGGGCAGAAAATGTCCTGGGGGTGCTGATGCCTTCCCCCTACAGTTCGGAACATTCCCTCAGCGATGCGATCGCCCTGGTGGAAAATCTCCAGATTCGCCACGAAATTATTCCCATTGAGCCAGCGATGCAAGCCTTTGAGACGATGCTGGGTGATTTATTTGCGGGCACAGAATTTGGGGTGGCCGAAGAAAATCTCCAGTCCCGCATCCGGGGGAATCTGCTGATGGCGATCGCCAATAAGTTTGGTTATCTCTTGGTGTCAACGGGCAACAAATCCGAAATGGCGGTGGGTTATTGCACCCTCTATGGTGATATGAATGGCGGCCTGGCGGTGATTGCTGATGTCCCGAAAATGCGGGTGTTTAGCCTTTGTAAATGGTTAAACCGCGACCGAGAACTCATTCCTCCGGCAATTATTACCAAACCCCCCAGCGCAGAACTGCGCCCCGATCAATTGGATCAAGATTCCTTGCCCCCCTATCCGGTGTTGGATGAGATCCTCAAACGGGTCATCCATCGCAATCAATCGGCCCCAGAACTCCACGCCGCTGGCTATGACCACGATACTGTGGCCCAGGTTTTAAAGCTCCTCCATCGTGCCGAATTTAAGCGCCGTCAGGCTGCTCCTGGTTTGAAAATTACTGATCGAGCCTTTGGTACGGGGTGGCGGATGCCCATTGCCTGCCGCTGGTAAAGCAGATCCCAACCATTAACCAACCCCAGAGGTTTCAGTTGATTCCCAGGGAGCCAAACCCAAGTAACAAATGCCCTCTGGACTAACCGCAAAGCGACAGGGAAAAATTTGAATGTTGGCGGCGATCGCCTGACGGAATAGCTCCCCATATTTCGGGTCTTTGCTATCCCCAGGGGCAAATCGGGTGCAATCGCCTCGGTTGATGAAATAGAGCATCACCGCTTTTGCTGCGGGTACAATGTCGATGAGTTCTTGGAGGTGCTTTTGGCCCCTGGTGGTTTCAGTATCCGGGAAAAGCGCCAGTTCTCCCTTTGTCCAGGTGGTATTTTTAACTTCCACATAAATAGGCGATCGCCCTTCCCCCGTCAAAAGAAAATCAATGCGACTTTTGTTCTCTGTGCCATAGCGCACCTCTGGTCGCACCGTGTCGTAATGGTCGGCTAATTCAGGGATTTGCTTCGCCAAAAGCATCGCTTTGATCACCCGGTTGGGTAACGCTGTATTGACGCCGATCCAGGTCGGTTCTGGGGTGGGTAACTGGATCATCTCCCAGGTATAGGCTAGTTTGCGCTTGGGATTATCACTTTTTGAGAGCATCACCGGCGCTCCCAATTCACAAATCCCCGTCATCGGCCCCGTATTGGGACAATGGGCCGTAACGACTTCCCCGGAGGCCAATTCAATGTCTGCTAAAAAACGTTTGTAGCGTTTCCGCAGGATGCCAGGGATCAATTCAGGATAACGATAAACAAAAGGCTGTGTGGTCGCGGTCATCGGTGGAAAAATTAAGCTGGCGATCGCCCCTAAAACTTGTAATGGGGATCTTGCCAATCAAAGACAGGGGGAACGTAGGTTTGATATTCCCATTCTGTGATCACATCTTCAATGCGGCGGTGCACAATCCCCTGGGTGGCTGCTTTTTTGAGGGCTTTGGCCACAATGATTTTCAGGGTATCCCAATCCATATCCGGGGCATCTGATTCGATGAGGTAGGAATCCCGTAGGAGTTTTTCGAGGTCCCGTAGGCAGGTTTCGGCGATTTCGTACTGGGCATATTGGGCTGGCACTAGGGGCGTTGAAGAACGCAAAGGATCCCGTTGGACAGCGGCGATCGCCTGGCGCACCGCAATATTAATTTGTTGCTTGAGATCCAGAACGCCTTTTTCTTCTTGGCGCTCTTTACCCCGTTCGCTGGAGGCATAGAGGGGAGGCACCCGGTTCAAAGCATAGGTGGCCACCTCCACCACATCAATATATTCAGCTAATTTCTGTGGGAGGCGCTTGAGTTGCCGATGGATTTCCTTGTGCACCAGGTTTTCCATAATATTTTGGTAAGCACGGCGATTGCCCTTTCCTGGTGAGGGCGCAGATGGCTGATTCATAATAATGGCCCCTGGAGAGCAACGGGGGATTTTTTAGCAAAGATTGCAGATTTTGGCGAAAACAAGGGCAAAAAATACTTTTCTCTAAGTACCCATTTAATACTATAGTTTGCTTTCCCTGCAGACCCAGATTAAGTTAACAATTGTTGCGGCTCCCCATTTACTGCTTTCTGGCAGAAACCGCATAGAACGGATCCCGATGGCCCAGGCCCAGCATCTGTAACAGCAGGGGTTGGTCGCTCCGTTGTGTCACCACGGTCGGTTTGGCAAAGCCTGGGGTTTGCTGAAAGTAATGCTGCACGAGCTGGAGATGTTCGGCGTCGGTACTGTCCCGCCAAGCGGCGATCGCCTTTTGGTAAAACATCCGATTTGAAAAACTAACAATACAAATTCCCCCTGGGGTCAGCACCCGTTGAATTTCTGCAAACACCGCCTCTGGATATTGGAGATATTGCACCGAGACCGCCACCAAAACCGCCTCAAAGCTTTGATCGGCCAAGGGTAATTTGGGATCGGCATTGAGGTTTTGAACAAAATAGCGATCCAGACGACGGTTTTTCGCCAGTTCTGCCGCGTTCATTCCGTGGCCGACCACCTCCCGAAACGCGAGATCTGGCAAATGGGAGACCCAACTGCTCATCAAATCTAGAACTCGATCATTGGGCTGCAACAACGTGCCATAGAGTTGGGTTAACTGGTCAATAAAGCCATCATCTACGTGGGTCACAAACCGGGGGTAATCGTAGAAAAGCTGATCATCGCTAGAATCGAGCTTCTGCCGTTGGCTAGGGGAAAGAATCATAGAAAATGCAGCGCAAAGAATACGTTAAATTAGTGATCATGCGGGGAAACCCCCAGTCAATCTGCCCCTCAGGCACAGATGTATGGATATTTCTAAGGTAACGATTTCTTGCGGGAAAAACGACTGCCCAGGGGTAGCTTCGTTGGCCCAATCCCATTGTCCCCTCTGCCAAGCGCCGGTGGTTAAGCGCTATCTGCGGGTTGTGGGGGCCCCCCAGTTGAACCTGATGCCCCAAACCCTCGTCGGGGAAGGCGATCGCTATTGGGTGACAGAAACCCCAGATATTCTCTTAGATACAAAGCCCGCATTGCCCCCGGTACTAACCGAAACGCTCCCCCCGGCCATCGAAAGTTATCTACGGCTCTCGACCCATCTGCTCCACATTCCCAAGGTATTTGGTCTGTTGACCCCCCAGGAAGGGTGGTTACTGGAATATCCATCGGTGGCCCTCGACAAAACCGGCTATCCCCGCTGGCCAAATTTATTTATGCCCCTCACGGAAGCTTGGCAGACCGCAACTCCCCTGCAACAACTCAACTGGCTGATGCAGATTGCGGCGCTGCTACCAGATTTTGTGGAACATGGAGTGGTTCCGAGTGTTTACTATCTAGGGGACTGGGCTGTCCACGGGGGCCTTATTCAGGTGCAAAAATTGCGCTTTGAACCCAACCAGCCCTTAAATTTGGTGCGCCTGGGGAATTTGTGGGCCGAGTTACTCGAAACCGTGGCCCCTGTGATTCAACCTTTTTGTCATCGCCTCCAGCAGGGGTTAAGCCAAGGCCAGATCCAAGATTCGCAGCAGCTCTATGGGATTTTGCGCCAGGGGGTTTTGGAATTGGGGCGATCGCCCCTGGAATATCATTACCGCCTCTATACCAAAACTGACGCCGGCCCCAGCCGTGACCACAATGAGGATGCCTGTTTTCCGCCCCCCGGCAAAGTTTATCCCGATGCGCCCCTAGCAATTGTCTGTGATGGCATTGGTGGCCATGAACAGGGGGAAGTGGCCTCGGCGATCGCCATTGAGCAACTGCAAACCCAACTGGAAAATCTCACGGATCATCCGCCGGAGCAGGCCGCCCAGATCCAAGAAAAATTAGCCGCCGCCGTGCTCCAGGCCAACGATGTAATTTGCGATCGCAACGACCAAGAAAATCGCCAAGACCGGAACCGCATGGGCACCACCGTTGTCATGGCCTGGGTTCATGCCCCCGAACTTTACTTGACCCACGTGGGGGACTCCCGCATTTATCGCATCACCACCACCAGTTGCCACCAACTGACCTATGACGATGACCTCGGTTCCCGGGAAGTCCGCCTTGGCTATGCCCTCTACAAAGATGCCCTGGCCTACCCTGGATCTGGGGCTTTGGTGCAAGCTTTGGGGATGAATCCGTCCCATTCCCTCCACCCCACCGTAACGTCCCTGGTGCTGGATCAAGACGCGATTTATCTTCTTTGTTCCGACGGCCTCAGTGATGATGGCCAAGTAGAAGCCCATTGGGCAGCGGAAATCGCCCCCCTAATCCAAGGCCAAAAAGATCTGACCCAGGTGGGCGATCGCCTGATTGAAATTGCCAATACCAAGAATGGCCACGACAACAGCACCATTGCCCTACTCCAGGTCAAAGTGCAGGGAGAAGTTCCCGAAACGCCGATTCCTTACCCGAAACTCACCCAACTACAATCAACTTTTATTCAACCCAAGGCGCCGCCCCCCGTGGCAACCCAAATGTCTCGGCTCCGGGGACGCAAAACGGCAAATTCCCCCAGTCGTCTATTGCTGATTTTGGTTGGGTGTCTGTGTTTGTTGGGGGTCGGTAGTTTACTGTGGCAACGTTGGCAGCGGGAACCCCTAGGCAGTTCTCCCTCCACAACACCACCAACGATTAATCCTGTCCCCATTACGGATGTCACCGAAGATCCACCAACGGTAACAGTGCCCGCAGGGGAACCAGAGGAGACGACTTTACCCCTGAGCAAAAATCAAATTTTTCAGCTCCAGGAAAATCGTTCCCTCACGGCCTACGCCACACCAGAGGCGATCGCCACCACCACCGCCGATCCGCTATTAATTTTGGGGGGCAGTATTCTTCGGGTCGAGCAAATCAATGGGGATAATCAAGTGATGCTTAAACTTTGTCAAAAAGGCGATCAAAGCGCGCCTCCAAGTCGCAAACTTTTGACCGAGGGCAATAATGCTTGGGTGGCCCTTGCTGACCTAGAGGGACAATTAACCCCTGATTTTACGGTGCCTGCCGCGAACCCTTGTGTGCCATCTGCTCTGGAATAAAAATGTTGGGGCTATCGATTTTCCGGAGGCATTGCATAATGGAGGGAGATTTAAGACCCATGTGGCTCTGCTGACCCTGCCATTCGACAGGACTATCGCTACCAGCAGCTAGCATCTTCTGCCCTTTGCCCCAAGAATTATGGCCGAATCCCCCACGAATCCGGTGAGTGATGACACAGCCCGCACCTTCCTCAAGGCGTTGCCTTTTTTCCAGGGGCTACCGGAGGCAAGTCTACAAAAGGCGATCGCCCATCTGGTGACGCGGCCCTTCCCAGCCAACCAAATTATCCTTTTAGAAAAAGACTGGGGCGGTTCTGTTTACTTTATCCAGATGGGCTGGGTGAAAATTCGCACCTACAATCTCGATGGCAAAGAAATTACCCTGAATATCCTCGGCGCTGGGGAATTATTTGGCGAAATGGCCGCCCTCGAAGAAGCCACCCGTTCCACTGATGTGATCACCCTGACCGCCACCACCATTAGTAGTATCCCCGCCGCCGACTTCGTTGAATTGGTAAACACAGAGCCTCTGGTGGGAGTCCGTCTCGCCCAACTGATGGCCAAACGTCTCCGCCAAGTGAACCGTCGCCTCCAGGTGCGTGAAACCAATAGTCTGGCGCGAGTCGCTGATATCCTGGTCTTTTTGGCCGAAAGTCAAGGACAAGCCACAGACCAAGGGGAGATCCGCATTCCGAGTCTGCCCCATCGGGAACTGAGTAGTTTAAGTGGTCTGGCGCGGGAGACAGTCACGCGGGTTTTGACTAAGTTAGAAAAGAAGGGTTTAATTAGGCGCACCCCGGATGCTGTGTTTATCCCAAATCTGCGTGCCCTCGACGACATCATCCATTAGGCGATCGCTGTGACTGAGCATTTTTCTGATCCAAAGAATTCTCCAGAGGATATGAATTGGGTAGATTTAGATTCCCAAGCATCCCAACCCCCAAGCTCCTCCCTTACCCAGGTCAATAACCCAGATATTATTGCTCCACCGGCTCCCACCTCAGCGACAAGACATCGCAAAACCTTGGTGGTAGTCGAAACGGCTTTTTTAGCCAGTACCGCCAGCTTAATTTGGCTGATTAACTATTACTTTCCCATTGGGCCATTGCTGCGACTATTTTTTCCGTTGCCCATTGCCTTGGTCTATTTGCGTTGGGGTTCTCGGGCGGCGTGGATGTCAACCCTCGTCTCTAGCTTGCTATTGTCGATTCTGATGGGGCCGACCCGTAGCATTATCTACACCATTCCCTATGGTCTGATTGGTGTGCAATTGGGTTGGATGTGGCGACGCCAGGTGTCTTGGTATTGGTCGGTCACCCTGGGGACAATTTTGGGCACCCTCGGCTTTTTCTTTCGGGTGTGGCTATTGTCATTACTACTCGGCGAAGACCTGTGGGTCTATGTAATCTCGCAAATTTCGGAGATGGCGGATTGGCTCTTTCTCAAGCTGGGCCTGTTGACCCAACCGAGTTTACTGGTGATTCAGCTTTTGGCCCTGGTCATGCTGACTATTAATAGTGTGTTATACCTATTCGTGGTGCATCTGGTGGCATTGTTGATGTTGGATCGTTTAGGAAATTCGATTCCGCGTCCGCCCCACTGGGTTCAGGTGTTAATTGAGTATGAAGAATAGGCTTAAGGTTTATGGGAGCGCAACTGTATCAGCAAATCCGCGAATTTTATGATGCGTCTAGTCCCCTCTGGGAATCGATCTGGGGTGAACATATGCACCATGGTTTCTATGGTCTAGGGGGCACAGAACGGCTCAATCGTCGGCAGGCACAAATTGAATTAATTGAAGAATTTCTGGCCTGGGGCAAAGTTGAACAAGTTGGAAATTTTGTCGATGTGGGCTGTGGTATTGGCGGCAGTACCCTTTATTTGGCTGATAAGTTTAATGCGCAGGGCGTTGGGATTACCCTCTCTCCGGTACAGGCCAATCGGGCGATCGCCAGGGCAACGGAACAGAATTTACAGGATCAGGTTGAGTTTAAAGTAGCCGATGCGTTGAATATGCCCTTTCGGGATGGGGAATTTGACCTCGTCTGGACCCTCGAAAGTGGCGAGCATATGCCTAACAAGCGGCAGTTTCTCCAGGAATGCACAAGGGTGCTCAAGCCGGGTGGCAAGTTATTAATGGCGACGTGGTGTCATCGACCAACGGATTCGGTGGCGGGCACCCTGACCCCGGATGAGCAAAAGCACCTCGAAGATTTGTATCGGGTTTACTGCTTGCCCTATGTGATTTCGTTGCCAGATTATCAGGCGATCGCCACCGAATGTGGTTTAGAAAATATCGAGACAGCAGATTGGTCTACCGCCGTGGCCCCCTTCTGGGATCAAGTGATCGATTCTGCCCTCACCCCAGAAGCAGTTTTTGGCATTCTCAAAGCAGGCTGGCAAACTCTGCAAGGGGCATTGGCCTTAGACTTGATGAAAAGCGGTTTTCGGCGGGGTTTAATTCGCTATGGTTTACTGCAGGCCACGAAACCAAAAGCATAAATTCCCATGGGCTCAATTTACCGCGTTTGGTCTATATTCTTCAGGAGATCTTGAGATGGTTCAAACTCCCTTAAAACAATTAACGCTCCCAGAATTCCTCTCATTACCCGAAACAAAACCAGCGGGGGAGTATATCAATGGCCAAATCATCCAAAAACCAATGCCCCAAGGAAAGCATAGTTCCATTCAAACAGAGTTGGCCTCAACAATTAACTTGAAGTTGAGATCTTCAAAAATAGCAAGAGCCTTTTCTGAACTGCGCTGTACCTTTGGCGATCGCTCTACAGTCCCTGATATTTCTGTGTTTACTTGGGCAAGAATTGTACGGGATGAAAATGGTGAGATTGCTAATGCTTTCCAGCTTGCTCCTGATTGGACAATTGAAATTCTATCGCCGGATCAAAGTCAAACGAAAGTCACGAAAAATATCTTGCACTGTCTCGATCATGGCACTGAAATGGGGTGGTTAATTGATCCTGCCGAAAGAACAATTTTTGTATATCAACCCAAACAGCAAACATTGGTTTTTGATGGGCCAACTCAGCAAATTGCTATGCCATCTTTTGCCCAGGCAATCCAGTTAACGGTCGAAGATATTTTTAGGTGGCTTTTGGAATAAATCCGGTAATTTGTTAAAAAATCAAGGCTGATTGCTTGGTTCAGGTGATCAGCTAAAAAGTAGTCTTTTCAAAGCAGCATTCAAGGCGCGATATTATTCCCTTACTGGGGCGATCGCCGCCAAGGTACTTCCCACCAAAAAAACCTCAAGGCGAAGATCCCCGCTAGCAACTGGAACCCACCAAAAATCCCCAAGGCCCAGGCAAAGCCCCAGGTGAGTAGCTTTCCGAATAGCAAACTACCAATCCCAAATCCCGTAAAGAGAGTAAAAACCTTGAGACCCATGGTTTGGCCGAGGTTGTCGTCATCACCCAAATCCGTGACGATGCCCACAAAAAGCGGTTGGGTCAGATCATAGCCAATGGACAAAATAACCACGGCCACCGTTGTCATCCAAGGGGTAATCGGTAAGATCATCACCAGACCCGACAGAGCCGCCATCACCAGACCTGTCGGCACTAACCAGCGTCGTCCCCAACGATCCACCGCTTTCCCAATCCAAGCACTTAGCAATAGGCCCGGTACCCCATAACCCAAAATGGTTAAACCAATATTCAAGGGACTCATGGTGAAGCGTTCCGAGAGATAAAGGCCCAACCAAGTAAAGACCCCTGCATGGAAAATCCCATTCCACAGGACATAGGCATAGGTGCGCTGGCCCCGAAAGCTGCGGAGTACCTGCCAGTATCCCCGGAAGATTTGCTGGATCGAAGGAGGAGATTCCTGGGGGGCTTCGTCAAACAGTGCACCATAGGGTTGCAGTCGCCACAGCACTAAACCAGCGGCGATCGCCGTGCCGATGAACAAAGTCCGCCAGCCAATAAACGGCTCTAGGATTGCGCCCCCAGCAGAACCCGCAGCCATTCCCCCTTCCATTGCCGCAAAGATTAAACCCAACATTGCGCCCCGACGCTCAAAGGGAAACAGATCTCCAATTAGAGCAAAGGTCATTGGAATAATGCCACTGGCCCCAATGCCCGTTAATAGTCGCCAAGTAGCTAATTGGGACAGATTTTGGGATGTCGCCGTTAACCCGGTACAAATTACAAAAATAATTAGCGCAACTTGAATAATTGCCCAACGACCAAAACGATCCGAGAGAATGCCATAAAAAAGAGCCATTACAGCGTAGGACAGCATATAAATCGGCACAATAAAGCCAATTTCCTGGACAGAAACGCCAAAAATCTCCGATAAACGGGGAATTAAAGGCGCAATCATGTAACCCTGCAAAAAAATCAAGCCCGCCGCCACAGCCAATAAATAGAATAAATTGCCATGACTTTTTAGCCGCAAATTCTGATCTGCGGGCTCTGTGTGACGCTGAACGTTGGCCTGTTTTTTCATGAAGAATTAAAAAGTTAGGAATTTCTAACAATATCCTAAGGGATGTTCTGGCCTAGGATAATCTTCTCAATTGCTCAAAACAGACCCAAAAAGCTTAAAACACAATGGTTTCTACCTTTAAACACATTTTTCAACAGAATTTATAATCACTCCTATTAGCAATTGCAATCTTTGGGTTGATTTCATCACCGCTAACAGCACTTTTTTTGAGGAAGATACCTTAAAAATTTGTGGCGATCGCCTGCACCGGACAAGCGGGTAAACACTGTTCGCAAACCACACATTTTTGGCGGGTAAATTTTAGTCGAAACGTTGTGGGGTCAAGGGATAGCGCTCCCGTCGGACAAACCCCAGTACATAGGCCACAATCAACGCATATTTCCTCATTGATCATGATTTCTTTACTGGCGAGGGATACCAAAATACCTTTGCCCTTCATCCATTCCAAGGCCATCTCAATGGCATCGATATCCCCCTGGAGTTCCACCACTAACTTGCCCACTTGGTTTGGGGCGACCTGGGCGCGGATGATATTCGCCGCAATATTAAAATCCTTTGCCAAGCGATAGGTGACGGGCATTTGCACCGTGTCCTGGGGAAATGTCAGAGTCACGCGTTTTTTCATCTTAAAAATTCCCCTCGAATCTTATCGCCATAATCATTTTGGTAGGGGTCTACCATGGTAAACCCCTACAACAGAATTTTCGTGGTGTATTCTGACAATTTTAAACAAAAAAATGCGACCGTCCTAAGGCGATCGCATTCCGCATGATTCAAATTAAATTCAGGTCACAAAAACCGACAAAACCTTAGTAACGGGTTTGGTTGGGCTTGTAAACGATGAAGCTAACAGTTTGGCACTGCTTGATGTTGTCGAAACCAACAACACGGATGTAGCAGTCAGAATATTCACTACGGCACTCACGCACTTCGTTGAGTACTTCTTGAGCAGAGCTTGCGTTGAAAAGGGGCAGCTTCCACAGTGTCCAGTGGTGAAGTTCGGGAGTCGGATCTTTTTCGAACTCAATACCAGGAATATAGCCTTGATCCATCATGTACTGGACTTGGCGAGCGATTTGCTGGTCGCTGAGGGGGGGCAAGTAAGAAAGAGTTTCGTAACGCTTTTCTTTAGGTAAAGTTTTCATTGATTTATGTCCTCTTTATCGGATCAAAGTTTATTCAGAATCTTCTGAAGTATCAGACTCACCAAGGTCAGGTTCAGTCTGATCAGTTGATGAAGAATCAACTTGAGTTAAACGCTCTAATAAAGAACGGCGATGGTTTCCATTGGACTGCTTGATTTGGCTGAGGACCATTTCTGGCAAAAACTCCAGAACTCCTTCCGCAAGATTTTCTCGCACTGTCAGGATTCTGAGGACGAGCTCTTTGTTTTCTAGCATCATCGCTTCGAGGTAAAGATCACTTTCCTGAATTGGATGACGTTTAGAGAACTCCCCTAACCAAATCGCCTGTCCAGGATTGGTTTCACTTAGCTGCTGACTAATCAGACGCACCGCTTGGTAGGTCAAATAGCTTTGCAAAGTGATGGCCGTTTCCTTCGCAACTTTTTTAAACTCCATGGGAGGAAATCATCAGTGAATAGGTAGATTGTGACAAACTTCCCCATCCACTGATGCTCATCAGGAGCTTAGAGAGTGTCAACGGTATCGAATTCGAACTTGATTTCCTTCCACAGGTCGAGGGCGGCTGCCAATTCAGGCGACCACTTACCTGCTTCACGGAGGACATCATTACCTTCACGGGCCAGGCTGCGACCTTCGTTACGGGCTTGAACACAAGCTTCCAGAGCCACACGGTTTGCAGTTGCACCAGGTGCGTTACCCCAGGGGTGACCGAGGGTACCACCACCAAACTGGAGGCAGGAATCGTCGCCGAAGATTTCAACGAGGGCAGGCATGTGCCATACGTGGATACCACCGGAAGCCACAGGCATGGTGCCGGGGAGAGAAGCGTAGTCTTGGGTGAAGAATACACCGCGAGAACGATCTTCTTCAACGTAGTCTTCACGCATCAGGTCTACGAAACCGAGGGTTGCGGCGCGATCGCCTTCGAGTTTACCCACAACGGTACCGGAGTGGAGGTGGTCACCACCGGAGAGGCGGAGACACTTAGCGAGAACCCGGAAGTGAATACCGTGGTTCTTCTGACGGTCAATTACCGCGTGCATTGCCCGGTGAATGTGGAGCAGAACACCGTTGTCACGGCACCACTTCGCCAGGGTAGTGTTCGCAGTGAAACCACCGGTTAAGAAGTCGTGCATGATGATGGGCGTGCCGATTTCCTTCGCGAATTCAGCCCGCTTGAGCATTTCTTCGCAAGTGCCAGCGGTGACGTTGAGGTAGTGACCCTTAACTTCGTTGGTTTCAGCTTGGGATTTTTCGATAGCTTCTTGAACGAACAGGAAGCGATCGCGCCAACGCATGAAAGGCTGAGAGTTGATGTTTTCGTCATCTTTGGTGAAGTCAAGACCACCACGGAGACATTCATAAACCGCACGACCGTAGTTCTTCGCAGACAGACCGAGCTTCGGCTTAATCGTACAACCGAGGAGAGGACGACCATACTTGTTGAGGAGGTCACGCTCTACAGTGATCCCGTGGGGAGGCCCTTGGTAAGTTTTGATTAACGCAACGGGGAAGCGGATATCTTCGAGGCGCAGGGCACGCAGCGCTTTAAAACCGAATACGTTACCAACCAAGGAAGTCAAAACGTTGGTTACAGAACCTTCTTCAAACAGATCGAGGGGGTAAGCAACGAAACAGAAATATTGGTTGTCTTCACCGGGAACGGGTTCAACATTGTAGCAACGACCCTTGTAGCGGTCGAGGTCAGTTAAACCATCGGTCCATACAGTGGTCCAAGTACCGGTAGAAGATTCAGCCGCAACAGCCGCAGCACATTCTTCGGGGGGGACTCCAGGTTGGGGAGTCATCCGGAAACAAGCGAGTAAGTCGGTATCTTTCGGGGTGTAATCGGGGGTGTAGTAAGTCAGGCGGTAGTCCTGTACACCGGCATTAAACCCAGCAGATTTGGTCTGAACCATGCGGTTTTCCTCCAGCAAAAATGCTTATCTTTAACAGACAAATACCAGTAACGGTATCGTTGGTCGAAAACTTCAAAAATCTTACGTTGGCAAAACTGCTTTTTAAAATTCTGAAGATTCAAGTCTTATGACTTTCTTTAATCTGTGGGATATGTTACCACAGCCTCGACTTATTTTTATCTTTTAGCAACAAAAAAAGATTGCTTTTGTTTTTTGGGCTGATTAGCATTTCTAATGCTGTTTAATGGGCCTATTTTACCCTTACAAAAATACCTAAAAAAGCCATAAAATCCCGCTCGAATTCAGCCATGCTACCTAATGAGACATTGGGCTAAAACCGTTTTCTGTCGGGATCTTTAGAGAGGGAAAGCGTTCAGGTGAGATGAATTAAGTATTTATGTTTCTCAACAATCTCCTTTAAGAACTTTAAACATTTAATTTTCACTCAAGAAATCATGAAAGTTTTGTGAGGCTAAGGCTCATCTGGTGGATTTGGGGTATTGAGAGAATTTTGGTGAGGGAATAGGGTCATTAATAGTTGATTGATATAAACTTGCCCGACAACTGGTGTTTTTTCGCCCGATTCTAGGGATTCCTTTGATTCTGGAACCGTCGGCATCACTTCGGTGTTTGGTGTTTCAGTTGGAGGGGATCCTGCTTCTGGTGGGGGCTGGACATTGGGACGATTGCTGCTGCTAGTGGGCGATCGCCCTGGTGGCGAAAAAGTTGTGGCAGTCTGGTTGGTTGTGTCTTCTGCTTGCCAAGGATCGAGGGGTTGGGTTGTCGATTGATTCGCGGGTTTTGACGGTTGAGTCTGGTAAGAAGCGGTAGTTTCTTGGCGGGACGGATCGCCAATGAGGCTTTGGGGCGGGAGAATTGCGGCGGCGGCGATCGCCGCTTGAAATAGGGTGGAGCCATAGCCTAAGCAGGCATTTTCTCCCACTGAGCATTGGCCAATGATCAAGCAGCCTGCCCCGATAATCGCGCCGGCATGGATCTCGATGTTGCCGCCATGGGCCTGGATAATCGCACCTGCACCAATACAAGCACCAGCGGCGATCGCCACATAATTGCCTTCGGTTGCTTGCAGAATAACACCGGGGGCAATAACCGCACGGGGATGAATCCTTACATCGCCATTAATTTGAATATCTGGATGGGTAATTGCCTGGAAAGTCACAATGATTTTGTCAACGGTGATTCAATTAATCACAGGTGGGGTAAGGGTTGGGGGATAGACATTCGTTTTCTCCCCCATAACGAAGTGGTCGCGTTACACAACCTAGGGGCGTTGGATAATTTCCTCAAGCACCCGTCGTTTAGCCGCTTCATCGACACCAATCATGCGGACATATTCGCCACTGTGCTCCTGGAGACAACCTTCGAGGTGACGTAAAACTTCTGCCTCTTGGGTGCTGTCAATGGTGCCACAGCTACTCCAGGACTTAACCCGGAAACGGCGCTTATCGGCGTGTTCTGTTCCAATCTTGTAGCCTTGCATCAAAAGCGAACGGACTTTAGAAACCACGTCCCCACTGAGACTCCCGCTACTGTGACCCCCGAAACCATTGCTGCTTGGGGCTGCTTTCGTGCCTCCCGAAAAACTACTGGTTGCGGTTGCTGTCTGGACAGGCGCATTGTTGCCAGGGCGTTGGATGATGATCTCTGCGGCCCGTGTTTTGGAGTTGGGGTCAACGGCGATTAACTGGACATATTCGTTGGGGAACTGGGCGGCGATCGCCTGGATATTTGCCAAAATCTGATTGGCAGAATGGCCCTCAACAAAGCCTGCCCCTAGCCAAGACTGGGTTTTAAAACGGCGGGTGCTGGCGTGTTCTGCCGTAAAGCTACAACCCTGGGAAGCCAGAGCCGCGATTTGCCCTGCCACATCACCACCAGAGGCCGTGTTAACCACCTTGTTGCCACTGCGACGGGCGGAGGAGGCTGTTGCTTTAGTAGATAGAGTCCCCGTTTCCCCAGGACGCTGGACGATTAATTCCGCTACCCGAGACTTGCTATGGGGGTCAACGGCAATGACTTGCACATACTCATTGGGATATTGACCCAACAAGCCATTAACGTTGGCAATGATTTGTTCCGCAGAATGACCTTCGACAAAACCAGCGCTTAACCAAGATTGCGTCTTAAAACGACGGGTATTGGCGTGTTCTGCCGTAAAGCTACAGCCCTGGGACGCTAAAGCATGGATCTGAGACGTTAAATCGCCCCCAACCGCTGCCGCTTGACTTCCCGCACTGGTGCCGTTGCTGCGGTTGCCGTTGTTGCTGTAGCTAGCCGTTGTCGATGTTTGGACTGGGGCGCTATCGCCTGGACGTTGCACAACAATTTCTGCCGCCCTTGATTTGCTATTGGGAGCCACAGCGATTAACTGGACATATTCTCCGGCGTGATCAGCCAGCACCCGGTTCAAGTTACCAATGATTTGATCGGCAGAATGACCTTCGACAAAACCAGCACTCAACCAAGATTTGGTTTTGAAGCGCCGCTTGTTGGCATATTCTGCGGTGAAGGTGCACCCTTGGGCGGCAAGGCCACGCACCTGATTGTAAAGATCTCCGTTTAAACTCATATTTCCCACCGATTGATGTTCGCTAGTACCGCTTGTATTTGTAGAAGAAGAGGGGGTTGGTTGCTGGTTGGCAGCAATCCGTGAACCATTATTAGTGGCCCCTGGGGAGACCTCCCGTAATGCTTCATTGATTTCCACCACCTGTTTGGCAAAGGCGCGATCGGCCTCGGTCACATTGGAGAGGCGCTCCACCTGCTGCTGGTTCGTAATCACAGCTCCCGAAGGCACATACTTGCCGGGGGGAATGTCCACATCTTGAACGAGGGCGTGCATCATGATGACGCAACCATCGCCGATGCGGGCATTAAACACCGTGGAACGAAAACCAACAAAGCAATCGTTGCCAATGTAGGCGGGACCATGGACAAGGGCCATGTGGGTAATACAGCTGCGATCGCCAATCCAGACAGAATAGTCATGGCCATCTGCCCCAACGACACGGCCCTGCTCCAAACCATGGATCACAACGCCATCTTGGATATTGGTTGCTGCCCCGATATGGAAAGGTGCGCCCTCATCTGCCCGAATAGACGTTCCCGGAGAAATGAGCACATGTTCGCAAACTGTGACATCACCAATTAAATTCGAGAAAGAATGCACATAGGCACTTTCGTGAATCTTTGGTTCAGCTAAGTCCTTAGACCAAGGTGTTGGGGGAGCCGCGGTACTGCGGACTACCATGAATCAATCCCTCCTCTCAATGTCATTGATTGCTTCTCTCGCTAGCTTTTAACCATCCGCCATAAATTGCTTGAGATTACCAAACGAGCCACGCATTGACTTTGGGTAGTCCGGCTGGAAAGGATTCAGACCATTTAGCCTGCATCTTTCTTGCTGTAAAGGGAACGATTATCGACGTTGACCGTATCAATGATGCCAATGACCATCGCATCTAGGGGTCTTCCCTCCATTCCCGTTTCGGTACGGGCAGCACCACCACGACTGACCAAAACCCATTCATTGACGCCAGCGCCTACGAGATCTCCTGCCACTTCATATTTAGGAAGGGGCTGACCCTGTTCATCTATAAATTGAACGAGCAAAAATTTAATCCCCCGGAGGCTTTCTGCTTTGTAGGTGCTGACGACAGTGCCACGTACTTTGGCAATTTGCATGAAAATTTATAACTAAAAATTTTTTTATTAAAAAATTACACTCTTCTCAGAGGTTGGGGATTCACGCTTTCACGAAACTGTTCTACGGCTTCGGTGTACCGGATCGGCAGAACGTATTCGAGGTTCTCGTGGGGACGGGCGATGATGTGGGTAGAAAGCACTTGGCCACCGTTGACGCGGCTGACATTATCAGTACCGGCAGAAACGGAAGCTTGGACTTCAGAAACATCACCACGGACAATTACGGTAACGCGGCCACTACCGATTTTTTCGTAACCAACGAGGGTTACACGGGCGGCTTTTACCATCGCGTCAGCAGCTTCTACAACTGCGGGGAAACCGAGGGTTTCTACCATTCCGACTGCAATAGACATTGAGTTTTTCTCCTCTTGCTTTTAATTAATAGTTTCTGGAAATCACAGAGGATGCGTGACCGAAAAAAGAATGGCGATCGCCCCTCTGTCCCAGGGTTAATAGGTTCTGAATTGTTCTACTTCTTCGGTGTAGCGAATCGGCAAGACGTATTCGAGGTTTTCGTGGGGACGGGCGATGATGTGGGTAGAAAGCACTTCACCACCATTGACACGGTTGGCGCTCTCAATGCCAGCGGAAACGGAGGCTTGGACTTCAGAAACATCACCACGGACAATCACAGTAACGCGGCCACTACCGATTTTTTCGTAACCAACGAGGGTTACACGGGCGGCTTTTACCATCGCGTCAGCAGCTTCTACAACTGCGGGGAAACCGCGGGTTTCAATCATTCCAACTGCAATAGGCATCTAATTTATCCTCGCTTATCAAGCTTAATGTCTTAAAAATACTAAGGAACAGGCGTCCCCCTGGGAGTTTGGTCTGCTTCTAGTTGGGATAACGGAAGCGGCATAAAGACCGACTACTTGCCTCTGCGCAGGGGTTAGGGTCCTTTACAGGCTTTATAGTGGACAAGGCGATCGCCAAGAATCGCGTTTGTTACTAATTTTGATTTTGGCAAGCTATGAAGAGCATAAGCAACAATGGCACCTTTGACAACATAAACTGCAATGATATTTCGTAATACCAAGGTTAAGTAGAGTCAATGCTTCATCGTTTAAATAGACAGGGGTTTCTAGAAGAAGTTGCCCAAAGGTCAGAGGACTAAGCTTTTCGCTGCTGAATGAAGGCGATCGCCTGTTGGAGCGCATCTAAACGATTTGTTACACGATTGCGGGGTGGCAGCAACTTTAACACTTCTAATTTCCTCAGGCGATCGCGTACCTGGCCCATGGCCCCCACTAAAAACACTTCCCGTCCCCGACCGTGGGCATCCCGGATCATCGTCTCCACCGCCAGGGAGGCCGTCACTCCCATCCGGGGTACCTCACTGAGGTCTAAAATCAAAACCTCGTATTTTTCAACAATGGCCATCCGTTGGGCAATCCCTTTCGCCGCCCCAAAGCTCATGGGGCCACCTAAACAAAAAAGAATAATGTGCCCCTGGGCCTGGTGTAACAGTTCCCGTTCGCGCTCATTTAACGTACTTGTATCGGCCCCAGCAGTGATGGTTTCTAGCCGCTGCATTTGCAAATCCGTGAGGCTTTTGACCGTCAGGAGATTCGCCACAAAGACCCCTGCCGCCACTGCCGTGATCAAATCGACAAAGACGGTTAATAATAAAACACCATACATTAATCCCGTCGCTTTCCAGGAAATTTTGTGGGCCCGTTTCAAGAAACTCCAATCAATAATGTCAATGCCCACCTTAATCAAAATGCCCGCTAAGACCGCATGGGGGATAGGGGCCGTGAGGGGGGCCGCCCCAAGTAAAATCACCAATAACACCAGAGCATGGAGCATACCTGCAAGGTTGCTTTTGCCCCCAGAGCGCACATTGATCACTGTCCGCATCGTTGCCCCAGCCCCCGGTAGTCCTCCCACAAAGCCGGAGAGAAAATTGCCAATGCCTTGGCCGATTAATTCTTGGTCGGAGTCGTGCTGGGTACGGGTGATATTGTCCGCAACTAAAGAGGTCAGAAGGGAATCAATGGCGCCTAGGGTGCCGAGGATCACGCCATAACCGAGCATTTGACGCAACAGAGGCAGGCTGAAGTAGGGCCAATGGAGGGTCGGAAAACCCTGGGGAATGTCACCAATGCGCGCCAAGTCAGGATTGGGAATTAACAGAGATAAAATCGTGCAGATGACCAGAGCCAGGAGAGGAGAGGGGACAAGACGATTGAGTCGGGCCGGTGAAGCAAATACAATCGCCAAAGTCAGAAGGCCCAGGGCCGTGGCCCCGAGGTAAGGATGGGTTAGATCGTAGGGAATTTCTTGAACGGCCCCCAAAATATTGGCACCGCCGGGATAACCAAGTAGGGGGCCAAACTGAAGCACAATAATGATCACACCAATCCCAGACATAAACCCAGAAATGACGGTGTAGGGAATCAGGGTGATGTATTTTCCCAGGCGCAGGATGCCTAGAAGGATCTGAAAGAGACCCCCCAGCATAACCACGGTGAAGGCGATCGCCAGGCCTGTGGCCGGATCATCAGCGGTCTTCGCGGCGGCGGTAAAAACCGTTGCCATCACCACCGTCATCGGCCCCGTAGGTCCCGTGATCTGGGCTGGGGTTCCCCCAAACAACGCGGCAAAAAATCCAGTACAAATGGCCCCATACATTCCGGCGATTGCCCCGGCTCCGGAAGAAACCCCAAAGGCAAGGGCAAGGGGGAGTGCGACAATGGCCGCCGTTAGCCCCCCAAAAAAATCACCACGCCAATGTCTAAAGGTTGGGCGGGAGATCCAATGCCCGATATTTGCGATTGATGCCATGGAGAGGTTTACTCCAACGAATGAGTTGGTGACGGGAAAGCGGCCCGCTGGGCATCAACTCAAAGTTATCTTTTTAGAATTTCAAATTGACGGTCAACAGCCACTACGCCAATCATAGAAGTGGTTCCCCTCGGCTGAATTTTAAGAAACATCAAAGGGTCGGCAAAGGCTGACATTTCGACTTAATAATTAACAAAACCATGTAGGCGATCGCCAAATTATTATTTCTTAACGCTATGTCAATTAAGCATCGCTATCACCACAAAAAAGCCTCAAACCTTTGGGAAATCGCCATCTAATCGATTACACTCTCTTACAAAGACTGTAGACCGACGATTTGAAATATTTTCTGGCCAATCTACCCAATGCCAACCAACCTTCTGTTGTGATTTTCTAGACACCCTCCATGAGTGAATTTCTTTTACAAAGCGTATGGCTAGTTCCAGTCTACGGAATTACGGGGGCACTCTTGACCTTGCCTTGGTCCCTCGGGTTAATTCGGCGCACCGGGCCTCGACCTGCTGCCTACCTCAACCTGATTATGACCTTTTTGGGTCTTTTGCATGGTTCCTTTGCCTTCGCTTCCCTTTGGAACATGCCCCCCCAACAACTATCACTGGAGTGGCTCCAGGTTGCCGATCTAAACCTTTCTCTGGTTATTGAAATTTCTCCGGTTAACCTCGGCGCAATGGAACTGGTTACTGGCATTTGTTTCATGGCTCAACTCTACGGCCTTGGGTACCTAGAAAAGGATTGGTCTATTGCCCGTTTCTATGGCTTGATGGGCTTTTTTGAGGCGGCCCTATCGGGGCTGGCCATCAGTGACTCCTTGCTCTTGAGTTACGGTCTGTTGGAAGTACTGACCCTTTCTACTTATCTATTGGTTGGTTTTTGGTATGCCCAACCCCTGGTCGTGACAGCGGCTAGGGATGCTTTTTTGACCAAACGGGTGGGTGATATCTTGCTCTTGATGGGCATTGTCGCCCTATCCAGCTATGGTACGGGGCTAACTTTTAGTGAACTAGAGACTTGGGCAGCGAATCCCCCCTTACCCCCTGGGAAGCCAGTCTTGTGGGCCTTGCGCTCATTTCCGGGCCGATTGGCAAATGTGCCCAGTTCCCGTTGAACCTCTGGCTTGATGAAGCGATGGAAGGGCCAAACCCAGCGGGGATTATTCGTAACTCGGTGGTGGTTTCTGCGGGGGCTTATGTGCTGCTCAAAATGGAGCCAGTCTTTACGATTACGCCGATCACATCCGATGCCTTAATCATTATCGGTACTCTAACCACGGTTGGGGCTTCATTGGTCGCCCTGGCCCAAATTGATATTAAGCGGGCCTTATCCCATTCCACCAGTGCTTACCTTGGTTTGGTGTTTATTGCGGTGGGGTTAAATCAAGTCGACATTGCCCTATTGCTCTTGTTGACCCATGCGATCGCCAAAGCCCTCTTGTTTATGAGCATTGGTGCAGTTATTCTCAATACCCACGGTCAAAATATTACGGAAATGGGTGGCCTCTGGTCACGGATGCCGGCGACTACCAGTGCCTTTGTGGTGGGGTCAGCGGGGCTTGTGTGCCTCTTTCCCCTGGGGACGTTTTGGACGATGCGCCGTTGGGTCGATGGTTTTTGGGATACACCCCCGTGGCTCGTGCTGCTCCTCGTGGGGGTAAACTTTTGTTCCAGCTTTAATCTGACCAGGGTCTTTCGTTCTGTTTTCCTCGGTGCCCCCAAGCCAAAAACGCGGCGATCGCCTGAGGTGGTCTGGCAAATGGCTGTGCCCATGGTGAGTTTGATCCTGATGACCCTGATGGTGCCCTTCTTTTTGCACCAATGGCAATTGCTCTTTAACCCATCCCTGCCGACCCTTGTTGAACGGCCGCTCATCGTGACTTTAGCAATACCTGCACTGATGATCGCGGGGGGCCTCGGCTTAGTCGCTGGTCTAACGATTACTTTGAATCCTTCCCTGAGTCGCCCCCGACAACTTTATCTGCGCTTTTTGCAGGATTTGTTGGCCTACGATTTTTACATTGACCGCATTTACAACGTGACTGTGGTTTGGCTGGTCACAACCCTTTCAAAACTCGCCGCTTGGTTTGATCGCTACGTTGTGGATGGCTTTGTCAACTTGACAGGTTTGGCGACACTTTTTAGTGGAAGCGCTCTACGTTACAACGTTTCGGGACAGTCTCAATTCTATGTTTTGACGATTGTTTTAGGGATGATCCTCGGCCTAGTCTGGTTTATGGCCACGGGTCAATGGACGATGATTAAGGATTTTTGGTCGAATCAGTTGGCCTAAGGAGTTTCCCCCTTTGTTGTTAAATCTGCTTTTTTGTGAATTTTGGAGGAAAGAATGCTGAGTGCCTTAATTTGGCTGCCCTTGGTCGGAGCTCTGTTGGTGGCGATACTCCCCCAGGGAGAAAAAAATCAGTTTTCCCGGACGATGGCCCTGGGAGCGGCTGCCCTCGTTTTTGTTTGGACAGCTTGGCTGGGGCTCCATTATGATGTGGCGATCGCCGGCCTCCAATTTGTCGAACATTACCCTTGGATTGAGTGGTTGGGCCTGAACTATGATCTCGGTGTTGACGGTTTATCTTTACCTCTTCTCGCCCTCAATGCCCTGCTGACCCTAGTGGCCCTCTGGATTAGCCCCAAGGATCTGCAACGTCCCCGCTTTTATTACGCTCTCTTCTTGATCTTGCAGGCGAGTGTCAATGGGGCGTTTTTAGCTCAGGATGTGCTCCTCTTTTTCTTGTTCTACGAAATTGAAATTATTCCCCTGTACTTCTTCATTGCGATTTGGGGCGGCAAAAAACGGGGCTATGCCGCTATCAAGTTTTTGCTTTATACGGCAGTTTCTGGGATTTTAATTCTGGCTTCTTTCTTGGGTCTGGCTTTTCTTACAGGAGCCAATACTTTCGCTTACAGCGCTCTCCATAGCGATCTACTGCCCCTGACGACCCAATTAGTTCTCCTCGGCGGCATTTTGGTGGGCTTTGGGATCAAAATTCCGTTTCTGCCTTTCCATACCTGGCTCCCGGATGCCCACGTCGAAGCGTCTACCCCTGTATCGGTGATTTTGGCGGGGGTGCTCCTCAAAGTTGGTACCTACGGCCTGCTGAAGTTTGGCATTGGTTTATTTCCCCTGGCTTGGGCTGTCGTGGCCCCTTGGTTGGCGATCTGGGCGGCGATCAGTGCCTTGTATGGGGCTTCCTGTGCGATCGCCCAAAAAGACATGAAAAAAGTGGTGGCTTATTCCTCCATTGCCCACATGGCGTTTATTCTGCTGGCGGCGGCGGCGGCGACCCCCTTAAGTTTGGCAGCGGCAGAAATCCAGATGGTCAGCCATGGTTTGATCTCTGGGCTGCTCTTTTTGTTAGTGGGCATTGTCTACAAAAAAACGGGCAGTCGGGATGTCGATTATCTGCGAGGACTGCTCACCCCAGAACGGGGTCTGCCTTTGACGGGTAGTTTGATGATCCTAGGAGTCATGGCCAGTGCGGGTTTGCCGGGAATGGCGGGCTTTATCGCTGAATTCCTCGTTTTTCGGGGCAGCTTTCCGGTGTATCCAGTGGCGACTCTCCTGTGTATGGTGGGGACAGGTCTCACGGCGGTGTATTTTCTGCTGATGATTAATAAGGTCTTTTTTGGCCGCTTGACCCCAGAACTGACGAATATGTCCCCAGTCAATTGGGCGGATCAGTTTCCGGCGGTTATGTTAGTGATATTGCTGTTCGTCTTTGGGTTGCAGCCCCAGTGGCTGGTGCGCTGGAGTGAGATCGACACGGCGGCCTTGGTGGCATCCCCGACGGCTATTGAAATTTCTTTAAAGTAAAAGTAAGCGTTTAAGAATTGTGGATATGAATATGGTCACTGCTGTTTTAGAGCCTTCGCGGCATCCCCTTGCCCCTTTCATTCATCGCCTTGAGCAAGGTTTACCGATGCTGGAAAATAGCGATCAAAATGTGATGGAAGTGGTGGGCATCCTCAAAAGTTATGGGGTGGTCTTAGATGCCTACTCGAATAATCTGAACTATGTGGCCGAATCGCAATTTCTCAATGTTTTTCCCTTTTTTAAGTATTTCAACGGCCAGTTAACGGGCGATCGCCTCCTGAAACATTGGTGGCATGACCGGATTAACTTTGAATATGCTGAATATTGCATGAAGTCGATGTTTTGGCATGGTGGTGGGGGTTTAGATGCCTACCTCGACACGCCAGAATTTATTGAGGCCGCCAAAAAGGCGATCGTCGCCCGCTGGAAAAATAATCCCTTCATGTTGGGTTTGAATAAACTCTTCCCCGATTTTCTCCTGGAGCAAACCCGACAAATGGCCTACTACACAGGCCTGGGTCAGTTTTGGCGCGTCATGAGTGATATGTTTCTCGACCTGAGCGATCGCTACGATGCCGGCGAAATCAAAACCACCGCCGACGTGACCAACCACGTCCTAGCCGGATTGGTGGCTGATGCCAGCCGTCCCATCACCTACAAGGTCGAAATCAAAGGGGAAGTGTATGAGTTGATCCCAGAATCTGCGGGTTTAACTTTCCTGATGGATACCGCTGTTCCCTACGTCGAAGCGATTTTCTTCCGGGGAACCCCCTTTGCTGGCACCATCTCCTACAATGCCCAGGCCGCCCAAGTCCCCGCCGAACAAGGGATCTTTACCTATGGGGCCCTCTATGCCGACCCATTACCCATTGGTGGTTCGGGGATTCCGCCGACTCTATTGATGCAAGATATGCGCCACTTCTTACCCGATTATCTCTGGGATTACTATATGGGCACCCTGCGCAAAGAGCAGGATTTGCGGGTTAAAATTTGCCAAACCTTCCAAAAATCAATGTTCTGTGTGACCAGTGCGGCTTTGATGGGGCTGGCTCCCCACGGGTTAGAACCCAAAACCCTCGCTGAGCAACAGGCAAACCGTGAATTTTTTGAACATTGGATGGATCGCCTCTTAAGTTCTCAAATTAAAGCTGTTAATAGCCAAGCATAAAGACGGCGGCTGCTTTTCTTATCCCGTAGAAAAACAAGTCAATATTTGGGCTTGGAGTAAATACAGATTCCTTGTGAACTTGCGCTGATCGGATGATTAGTGGAGGTAGGTGTAGCTTTCTAAGCTTTGACGATAATGGTTAATCAGGAGTTGTGACTGCTGGAGGGTTAGGCGTTTTTCACTGAGGGCTTTCTCTGTGCGACACCGCATTGTTTCGAGGAGATCGGCCACGTCATATTGCACATACTGCAAAACTTCTTTGATCGTGTCCCCTTCTACGAGGTGTTCGAGGTGATAACCGTCATCGGTCAGGCGCACGTGCACCACATGGGTATCGCCAAACAGGTTGTGGAGGTTGCCCATAATTTCTTGGTAAGCGCCCATCAAAAAGAGACCCAGATAGTAAGGCTGACCATTGGGAGGGTGCAGTTCAAGAAGATTTTTACTTTCGGCCTTGGTATCAATAAAACGGTTAATACGTCCGTCGCTATCACAGGTTAAATCTGCCAGGATGCCTTTTTTTGTCGGTTCTTCGTGGAGTCGGTGGATCGGCATAATCGGAAAAAGCTGATCAATAGCCCAACTGTCTGGCACCGATTGAAACACAGACAAATTCACATAGTAGAGAGCGGCCATATTTTGCCAAAGTTCTTCAAAGTCTTCAGGGATGCTGGCTTGCCCCTGGATAATCGAAAAAATCTTTTGACAACAAGACCAGTACAATTCCTCGGCATTGGCGCGATCGCCTAGGCTGAGATAGCCCAAATTAAACAGGCTGATGGCTTCATCTTTGAATTGCACGGCATCGTGATAGTTTTCCTGGTAATTTTCTGGGGTAATGGTGTCGTAGGTTTCCCGCAAATTACGCAGCACCAAATGCTCTTTATAGTCGGGCTTCGGGGGCAAGATCGGGTCAACTTCACTACTGCCGAGGACATCAAAAATTAACACGGCCTGGTGGGAGGCGATCGCCCGCCCACTTTCACTTACCAGCACGGGCACGGGCACGTTAGTTTCATCGCAAGTATCTTGCACCGTTGCCACCACGTCGTTGGCGTAGTTTTGCATGTTGTAGTTCTTCGAGGAGGGGAAATTGTTCTTGGAGCCGCTGTAGTCCACCGCGAGACCGCCGCCCACATCCAAAAAGCCCATGGGAGCGCCGAGTTTTACCAGTTCCACATAGATTTGTGAGGCTTCTCGGATGGCAGACTTAACAACACTGATCGAGGAAAGTTGGGAACCGATGTGATAGTGCAACAATTGCAGGCAATCGAGCATTTCCTCTGCCTGTAGTTTTTCCACGAGCCGCAAAATCTGCGGAATGGTTAGCCCAAATTTAGCGCGATCGCCAGAGGAGCCCCCCCAACGACCAATGCCGCGACTGGCAAGCTTGGCGCGAATGCCCAACATCGGCCGGATGCCCAAACTTTGACTCGCCCGAATCACCAAGTCTAATTCTTCTGGCTGTTCGATCACGATCAAGGCGCGGTGCCCCAATTGAGTCGCTAGGAGGGCCGTTTCAATGTAATGCTGGTCTTTATAACCGTTGCAAATGAGCAGTCGCTCTTGATCAGCCTCTGGTTCCAACAGGGCGATCGCAATCATGAGTTCTGGCTTAGAACCCGCTTCTAGGCCCAGGTGGTGGGTGCGCCCCAATTCCACAAGATCTTCTACCAAATGGCGCTGCTGATTGCATTTGACCGGATACACACCCCGGTAATGGTTCGGATAGTCATACCGGGCGATCGCCGTCGCAAAACAGTCCTGGAGCCGTTCAATGCGATCGCGGAGAATATCCGGAAAACGAATTAAGAAGGGTAAACCAATGTTTCGCTGTTTGAGGGATTCTACCAGCTCAAATAGATCAATGCTTGTCCCTGCGTCCCCAAGGGGAGACACCTGCACATGACCCTGGTTATTAATCGAGAAATATGGTTCCCCCCACCCTGCCACTTGGTATAACGTCTCGCTATCCGCCACTGTCCAACGGGTATTTACTGACTGCTCCAAACAACCAAGGGCTCTGTTCATCGTGGGTTTGCAACCTATTCCATTAAATTTTTGCCGGGCCTGGACAATTTTTGAAAATTGCCACTCTCTTATTTTCCCAGAGACGCCTCATCATACACAATGTTTTTGTGAAAATGCTGGGGAATAATTCGGCGATCGCCCCGCCGCCAATTGTGGCCGATGAACTCTCCATGGTTCTAAATTTTTTCTATACTTCTGGAAACAGACCCTACCGACCCTTGTTAATCTGTTAATAACTTCTGGCCATACCTTCATCCTAAAATTTTCCGTTTATCCTTGCATATGCCGCCAACCCTCCCTTCCACAAAGCCGATCATCGCGCAACAGCCCACACCGATTACAACCTTAGATCGCCCGACCTTTGGTGGCATTGCCCTATGGATTGCGCTTGCTTCAGCCTTCTTCTGCACTACCCTAGGTCTTTTGTTCTATATTCGTGGCATTAATCACAAGCACAAAAAAGAAGCCAAGCTCAATCGTTACAAAATTAACGATCTCAAGAAAAAACTCAAACTGGCCCTGAACACCATCAAGAAAATGGAAAGCAACCCGGACTTGGTGCACTCCCGGGAGTTTAACCTCGATTACCTCCGGATGCGGATGGAGGAAGATCAGTTCCACTACGTGATTGTGAACCAGCTTAAAATTAAGGTACGTCTCATCATCAGCGTTGCTCTACGTCCCAGCACCGCCGATGTAGCTACCGTCGGTATTGCCACCAGTGGTCGCCCCGTGGATGAAATTTTTGACGTTTATTACGACACGATTAATCGAGAAGGTCAACGCCAGGAAGGGGTCTTATTTCGCGTCAATATTAGCCTTACAAAACTTCCCGCCCAAGCTAGCAGCATCACCGTTGAACAAATTATTGATTGTCTCGAAAAATTCCTCAATCCCAGTGAAGCCCCTGATTATTGGCAGCCCACGGTGCAAGGGCGTGTCGTCACCATTGAATGGGATCAAAAAGCGAAACCCACACCGCTACTCCTCTTTAAACAGTCAGAAGAAGGAGACAATGTGAGCTTTCGTAGTATTGCTTGATGATCTCTAGCAGTTAGCGAAAATTAGGGAGATTTGAAAAATATTCGTCATTAACTACCCATGCTGGTAAAGAAATCAATGGTCTCCTTCAGGGCAGCAATAAACTGATCGATTTCAGCGGTGGTGTTGTAAAAATAGAGGCTGGCGCGGGCACTACCAGATGCCTCAAACAGACGGTGGAGGGGTTGGGTACAGTGGTGGCCAGAACGAATGGCAACCCCTTCGTGATCAAGCAGGGTGGCGAGATCATTGGCATGGACACCAGCAACGTTAAAGGCAGCGAGGGCCGCACGACCTTCCCCTTGGGCGTTGGGGTGTTTGCCATAAACTTTTAGATTAGGGATTTCCCGGAGTCGCTTAAAGAGATAGACAGTGAGTTCGGCTTCGTAGGCATGAATGCGATCCATACCAATTTGAGATAGATAATCCACCGCCGCTCCAAAGGCGATCGCCTCACCGATGGCTGGGGTTCCCGCTTCAAATTTATGGGGCAGTTCACCGTAGGTAGAATGATCAAAGAAGACCTCGGCGATCATTTCTCCACCGCCTAAGAAGGGAGGCATCGCTTCGAGAATGTCCCGTTTTCCATAGAGAAAACCAATGCCCGTGGGCGCACACATTTTGTGACCAGAGCCGACGAGCCAGTCACAGTCCATTTGCTGCACATCAACGGGCATATGGGGCAAACTCTGGCAGGCATCAATGAGAATTTTTGCGCCATATTTGCGGGCCGCTTGGATGATCTCCGTCACCGGATTTACATTGCCCAAGGTATTGGAGACATGAACCACTGTGACTAGCTTCGTTTTGTCGCTAAGTAGCGCTTGGTATTGCTCAAAATCAAAGGTCTCATCCTGGGTTAACGGCACATATTTCAAGACAGCCCCAGTTTTCGCCGCGATCATTTGCCAAGGCACAATGTTGCTGTGGTGTTCCATCACCGACAGGATAATTTCATCCCCCGGCCCCAGATTACTCAACCCCCAACTGTAGGCGACAAGATTAATCGCTTCACTGGCATTGCGGGTGTAAACGATTTCATCACGATTGGCCGCATTGATAAACCGGGCGACTTTATCCCGTGCCCCTTCGTAGCCATCCGTTGCCCGGGCACTCAGGCTATGGATCCCCCGGTGAACATTGGCATTATCTTGTTGGTAATAATGCAGCAACGCATCGAGGACGGCCTTGGGCTTTTGGGAGGTGGCAGCGTTATCGAAGTAGATCAGTGGCTTTCCGTGTACGGTTTGGTGCAGGATGGGAAAGTCGTCACGAACCTGTTCGGCAAGGGGTTTCGGTTGGGTTGTGATCATAGGGGATTCACTGGGTCGGATGGGTGAGCGGGAACAGTTGGGGCGGCAATTTACAAGTTAGTCAACGGTGCGACAGGCAACACAACCCGTAAGGGCCTGCTGTAAATGGGCGATCGCCACGGTATCGAGAATTTCCGCAGCAAAGGCATCAATCAGCAAATGGCGCGCATCATAGTCATTGAGACCGCGACTACGGAGGTAGAAAATTTCCTCGGCTTCCAGTTGGCTGACGGTGGCGCCGTGGGCACATTTCACGTTATCGGCGGTAATTTGCAGTTCGGGTTTGGTATCGACTTTGGCCTTGGGAGACAGCAACAAATTACGGTTCAGTTGGGCCGCGTTGGTCATTTGCGCTTTCTGAGGCACATGGATTTGGCCGTTGAAAACAGACCGGGCTGCATCGTCAATAATGCATTTATGGAGTTGATCGACGCTGCCGTAGGGATGCTGGAGATAAACGGCGGTGTGGGTATCACTGAGTTGTTCGGCGCCAACCATGGTTAACCCCTTCAGAATGGTTTCTGTTTGGGGGCCATTTTGGGTCAGGGTCAGAGTATGGCGACTCAGTTGGGCACCAAAATTAACTTCTGTGAGTTGGTAATGGCTGTCTTGGGCCTGGGCGATCGCCGTATTACCGAGATGAATCGCGCCCCCAGCTTCCCGTTGTACCCGCACATGGTTAAGGCGGGCATTGGCCTGCACCCAAATTTCCGTTAAAGCATTGTTGAAATAGCGGTGGGTATCTTGATCGGTGCAACCCTGGGCGATCGCCCCGTAATATTCCACCACATTGGCCTGGGCTCCCGTTTCCGCAATCACGAGACAGCGGGACTGCATAGCCGTCGGTTGATCCGCACCGTTACCGACAAATAGCAGTTGGATTGGCTGTTCAACAACGGTATTTTTCGGCACCCAAACAATGGCGAGATCCCCAAGACCTGCATCATTGAGGGCGGCAAACACATCCAGTTGCTCGGTCTGCTGGCCAAGATATTTGGCGATCGCCGCTTTTTGATCCGCCGCTAATGCCGTGAAGGTGCCGACAAAAACGCCGTCAGGTAATCCCGAAACGCAGGACTGGTCGGGGGCATAGTGGCCATTCACAAATACCAAACGACTGTTGGCTGTTTCCGGTAGGGCAAAAACTTCCAAATCTGCCGCCGTTGGGGTTGTCGGTTGCGCCGCCTGAAAAGCCGTATTTTTGAGCACAGATAAATCTGTTACCCGCCAGGCTTCATCCTGTCGGCTTGGGAATTTTCCTTGGCGAACTTTTTCAAGGCCTTGATCGCGAATGGCTTGAAATTCCGCTGATTGGTTTCGGTCGAGTAATCCGAGAAATTTTTCCAGATTGGGATCGACTTCTGTCGGTTGACTCTGGGAAAAGGCGATCGCCGCTGTCATGGTACTGCTAGACATCGTTACACAACCCCCGCAGCCAGTTCTTGATCGAGGAAATCATAGCCCGTTGCTTCTAATTCCAGGGCAAGTTCCTTACCGCCACTCTTCACAATCCGGCCATCGTACATCACGTGGACAAACTGGGGCGTAATGTAATCCAATAGGCGTTGGTAGTGGGTGATTAAAAGAAACGCATTATCGGGTGTTGCCAATTGATTAACCCCTTCCGCCACAATTCGCAGCGCATCAATATCGAGGCCAGAATCAATCTCGTCTAAAATGCCTAAACTCGGCTCTAGTAGGGCCATTTGTAAAATTTCGTTGCGCTTTTTCTCGCCCCCAGAAAAGCCTTCGTTCAAGCTTCTTTCGAGGAAACTGGGGTTCATTTTGACCACTTCGAGTTTTTCTTCGATCAAATCCTCAAAATCAAAGGCATCAATCTCCTCTTTACCCTGATGCTTGAGTTTGGCATTGTAGGCAACCCGCAGGAAATCAAGGTTGCTCACCCCAGGAATCTCTAACGGATATTGGAAGGCGAGGAAAATACCATCTAAAGCCCGTTCTTCGGCTTCCTTCTCCAAGAGGTTTTCGCCCTTGTAGATAATTTCGCCACCAGTGACTTCATACTCAGGGTGGCCCGCAATAATTTTTGACAGGGTGCTTTTTCCTGAACCATTCCGGCCCATAATTGCGTGGATTTCTCCTGCTTTGATCTCTAGATCAACGCCCTTGAGAATCGGCTGACCATCGACGGTCGCAGTCAAATTTCTAATCGCTAAAATAACGTCACTCATTGCCTTCGATTGCTTATTTCTGAACTAAAAAACGAATACTTATTTGCTGATAATTGAGGTTTGAAGCTACCCAACAGTACCTTCGAGTTTGAGGCTGAGAAGTTTATCCGCTTCAGCCGCAAATTCCATCGGCAACTCACTGAGTACGTCCTTACAGAAGCCACTAACAAGCATTGAAATGGCGTCCTCTTCGGCGATACCCCGCTGGGCAAAGTAAAAGAGCTGCTCCTCGCCAATTTTTGCAGTGGAGGCTTCATGTTCCACCTTGGCATTTTGGTTATCCACTTGGATGTAGGGGAAGGTATTCGCTTCTGCTGTATCGCCAATGAGCATCGAATCACATTGGGAATAGTTCCGCGCTCCGTCGGCTTTGGGGTGCATTTTCACCAAGCCCCGGTAGCTATTCTTCGACTTGCCTGCCGAAATGCCCTTAGAAATAATTGTGCTACGGCTGTTTTTACCGATGTGGATCATTTTGGTGCCCGTGTCGGCCTGCTGGTGATTATTCGTTAAAGCAATGGAATAAAATTCACCCACGGAGTTATCGCCGAGCAAGACACAACTGGGGTATTTCCAGGTGATCGCCGAGCCGGTTTCTACCTGAGTCCAGGAAATCTTAGAATTGATACCTTTACAGAGGCCCCGCTTCGTCACGAAGTTATAGATACCGCCTTTGCCCTCTTCGTCCCCCGCAAACCAGTTTTGGACGGTGGAATATTTGATGTCAGCGTTGTCAAGGGCCACCAGTTCGACCACAGCAGCATGGAGCTGATTGGTGTCAAACATTGGTGCGGTACAACCTTCGAGATAGCTCACGGAGGCACCTTCTTCGGCGATAATCAGCGTCCGTTCAAATTGACCTGTTTCCCCATCATTGATCCGAAAATAGGTGGACAACTCCATTGGGCATTTCACGCCTTTGGGAATAAAGACAAAGGAACCATCACTAAACACGGCAGAGTTGAGCGCCGCAAAGTAGTTATCGGAAGTGGGCACAACGGTGCCGAGATATTTTTTGACCAGGTCTGGGTACTCTTGCAGTGCTTCGGAAATGGAGCAGAAAATTACACCGTGTTTGGCGAGGTCTTTTTTAAAGGTGGTCGCAATGGAAACGCTATCAAAAACGGCATCTACAGCGACATTGGATAGACGCTTTTGTTCTGAAAGGGGGATGCCTAGCTTCTCAAACGTTTCTAGGAGGGCCGGATCAATTTCGTCTAGGCTCTCGATTTTTTTAGTTTCTTTTTTGGGGGCAGCGTAGTAAACGATGTCCTGGTAGTCGATGGGGGGATATTTAACATGGGCCCATTCTGGCTCAGCCATTTTAAGCCACTGGTGGTAAGCCTTGAGACGAAACTCCAGCATAAAGTCCGGTTCGTTTTTCTTGGCGGAAATTAAGCGAACGACATCTTCGCTGAGGCCACGGGGAATTTTTTCCGTCTCGATATCTGTGACGAAACCATATTTATAGGGCTGATTGACAAGGGTTTTGACGGTCGCACTCATGCTGGGGTCAGTCTCTCTACAGAATGGGTAATGCTTTCTGGGTTTGGCGTTGTCGGATTAAGAAAACGCGATATGATTAGTTTAACAACTGTTTGGTTGTTTTAGTTTCTATTCAAGGTACTTTAACAACAAAAAAGTTGTCAAATATTTGTGGTAGATCTTGTCTAACGGCTTATCCATGACCCTTTCTGACACCCGCGCCGAAACCCGTTCAACGAAGCATGACATTTTGGAATATTTATTGAAACATGGTCAAGTTAAGGCTGTGCAGTTGGCGAAATCTTTACAAATTAGCCCCCAGGCGGTGCGACGCCACCTGAAAGATCTAGAAGAAGAAGGCCTCATTGAACACCGGGCAAAGCAGGAGGGTTTGGGGCGTCCTAATTATTTTTATGGTCTGAGTCGGGCCGGCCGCGATCGCTTTCCGAACCGCTATAACGATTTTGCGGTGTCTTTTTTGGATACCTTGGCAGAGACGGCGGGGGAAGAGCAGGTCAAGGAAGTGCTCCGCAAACAATGGCAAAAGAAAGCCCACAGCTACCGCGATCGCCTTGGGGATGGTTCCTTACCAGAGCGTTTAGCCCGTTTGGTCAATTTACGCAAAGAAGAAGGCTACATGGCGGAGGTCATTCCGGCGACAGACCACGGTCACGATGGCTTTTTATTGACGGAACACCATTGTGCGATCGCCGATGTGGCCGAATCCTTTCCGATGGTCTGTGGTAACGAACTGGAGATGTTTGAAGAAGTTTTACCCGACTGCACCGTAACCCGCACTCAATGGATCAACGAAGGGGAACACCAGTGCGGCTACATCATCCAAGCCAAAGATTAATCAAACAAACACATTAGCCCTGACATTGGGGACAAAAATGGGTCGATCGTCCACCGAGTTTGATCCGTTCGATGGGATGACTGCAAACGCGACAAGGTTCTCCCGTGCGCCCGTAGGTGAGAGCCATACCGCCATAGTTGCCGTTGGTGCCCGTGGTGCTGACAAAATCGCTAAAGGTGGTGCCGCCTTGGGCAATAGAAGTTTCCAGCACTTCGACAATCGCTTTATGGAGCTTCTCAATTTCTGACATCTTTAAGCTGCTGGCCTTGCGGGTGGGATGAATACCCGATTTAAACAGCGCTTCGTCAGCATAGATATTGCCCAAGCCAGTCACGATGCTTTGGTCAAGCAAGAAAGTCTTCATTGGCCGCTGGCGCTTTTCGCAGCAAGTAGCCAGCACATCCGCCGTAAAGTCTGGGGAAAGGGGTTCCACACCCAAGCGTGTCAATCCCGTAATTACAGATTCCACAATAGTTCCTGCTGGTACCCACCAAATTTGCCCAAAGGTGCGCAGATCGACAAATCTCAGTTCGCGATCGCCTTCCAGAAAAAACCGTAATCGTGTGTGTTTTTGCACAGGCACATCCGGGGTTGTCCAGAGAAATTTCCCCGTCATCCGCAGATGAATCCCAAGGATTGAGCCATCCGACAATTTTCCGAGTAAATACTTGCCGCGTCGCTGCCAATCTTGAATGACCAAGCCTTGGATTGCCCCTAGAAAGTGATCGGGATCCGTAGGATAGGCCAGGGTTTTGCGGAGGAGAATTTCTGCCCCTGTAAACCGCTGATTTACACTAATCTGCATCAAACCGCGACGAACGGTTTCCACCTCTGGTAGTTCTGGCATGGATTTCCCTGAACGATGTTGCTTTTGCCGATTGAAGCAGTTTTTTAGGGGCGGAGCAACTTAGACGAAGATTATGTTGTTGAAGCTTTAATTCTGCATTGTTTAGGAAAGGATAATTTTGAATTTTTTCCGGCCCTTAATCCGATAAATAGAAAAATCGCGGTCAATGGTGGTGACGGTATCTAAATTTAATTTTTCTGCGAGAAGCACTAAGCAAGAATCCGCAAAATCCATGGGTAAATCACGGTACTTTTCTGTCAGTTCCCGTAGCCGCTGAAAATCATGGTTTTCAATTTGATGAATTTCTACACCACCTCTACTAATCCATTCCAGAAAATCAATTTGTGCATTGCGATTGAAATCTAACAGATGGAGGGTTTCTGTGATTGAGGCAATCGTTGTAATCAGCGGCAGATTATTGTTTCTAATGAATTCCAAGGCTTTTGGATGATATTTATCCGACGCATCAAACAGGGCAATCAGCGGCCCAGAGTCAATCAGAATCTTTTTCATGCTCGCTTCGCTTTAAGCTTTTCTTTTAGGAGCATTTTTCGACAGGAAGATAAATCATCTCTACCACTGCTATATTTGCCAAACAAATCTTTGCCAGTTTCCCAAGCATTTTGTTGGTCGAGATTGTGAATGTATTCAACTAGGCTTTTGCGGATTAGTTCAGATTTTGTGATGCCTAAATTTTTGGCCGTATTACTAACTATTTTGTCTAGGTCTGGGTCAAGTCTTAGGGTAATCATTAACAACACCATTATCGTATTGCATATTGTAATACAACAAAATTGGGGGAGTGCTAATGGCTGAAAAAAACTTTGCGATCGCCTAACCCCATCCTCTATTTTGGAAACATCAAATTTTTCTCCCCCGAACATCATCATGTCGAAGGTCATTGTCACAGGCGCTGCGGGATTCATTGGCTCTAGCCTCGCAGAAACCCTACTCCAGCAGGGGATTACAGTGGTGGGTGTTGATCAGGTGAATGACTATTACGACATAACTCTCAAGCGTAAAAATCTAGCCGCCCTCGCCCAGTACCAAAATTTCCAACTCATCGAAGCAGATATACAGCACCTCGATTGGGAAGATCTGCTGAAAGGTGTGAGTGTGGTTTACCATCAGGCAGCCCAAGCCGGAGTACGGGCCAGTTGGGGCATCGGCTTTCGGGACTACACCGAGCGAAATATTAATTCCACCCAGGTAATGCTCGAAGCGGCGAAAAAGGTCGGTACTTTAGAACGTTTTGTCTATGCGGGCACATCCTCGGTTTATGGTGATGCGGAAACCATGCCCACGCCAGAAACCATTTGTCCCCAGCCCGTTTCCCCCTATGGCATCACAAAATTAGCGGCGGAACGGCTCTGCTGGCTTTATTTAAAAAATTACGCTGTCCCGGTCACATCCCTACGTTACTTCACGGTGTATGGCCCCCGGCAACGGCCCGATATGGCTTTCCATAAATTTTTCCGGGCGGCAATCCTGGACGAAAGTATTGGTATTTATGGCGATGGAAAACAAACCCGTGATTTTACCTATATCAGCGACGCAGTACAGGCGAACCTTTTGGCAGCCCAGGAACCAAAGGCGATTGGCGAAATTTTCAATATCGGCGGTGGCAGTCGGGTGATTTTAAATGATGTGCTCGATGAAATTGACCAGATCGTTGGCAAACCAATTCCACGAAACTATGGCGATCGCGCCCGGGGGGATGCTAGACATACCAGCGCCGATGTGACCAAGGCGAAAACGATTTTGGGTTATGACCCCCAGGTGAAACTCAGGGAGGGCTTGCGGCGAGAATGGGATTGGATTCAAAGTCTGTATTAGCTTGTATTTCAAAAAATCCCTGAGGCACATTGATTATGGCGCAAAATTTACCCGCTCCACCCCAACCTTTGCCCGATGAACTTTGGGGCGAAAATTGGCGTTTTGGCAGTATTCCCGCTGGAGATTTTTGGGATCTGTTTGGCGATCGCCCGATCCCGATTTTGTTGTTGCCGGAGGAGTTACAGCCTGTGAAATTGGGGTTAGCTTCTAATGTGCTGATTCCGGGGACGATTATTTATGGCGGCCGGCAATCAATGCAGTTGGCCCTGTGGCTCCAAGATCAACAACCCCAAACGGTTTTTTACCAGGAAACGGAAGCCAATCTCGCGGGGGGACTTGTCCTTACTGGGGCCGATACCCAACGGTGGGTAATTATGACTTTCCATGACGCGGCGATCGCCAGCGCTGGACAACGTTATCAACAACGAATTCAACAGGCCCAGGGTTTACATTTCCTCCTGGTGCAACCCGACGATTCTGATGTGACCCACACCGCCCTTTGGCTTCTCAAAGCGTAGGGATTGGCGCAAATTCCCCTAATAGAATCCCAATAAAAAGCGATCGCCACCTGAGAGGAATAGGAGAAAGGCGATCGCCGACAATTTTTTTCAATACTATTTCTAGACACCTAAACCTGGGTCTAGCTTTCCGTTAACTTGGTGAACAGGTTGTCTTTCACCAGCATTTGCCGAAACATTTCCATTAAAAATTCTTGGGCTTGCTCCAGGCTCAGGTCTTGGGTACGGGTTTCAAAGATTTGCACCTGTAGCCTTTGTTCGAGGGTCAAGTTGGTTTCCGGGGACATGGGCAGCTCCTTGCCAATAGCTCTGGCGAATATTGCGAATGTCTCTACTGCATTTAATCTAACCTCTGTCAATCGTTCTGTCAAAATTGAAACAAAAAGAAACAATGGGGCGATCGCCTATTTTCCAGGGAGCGGCCCGAAATTCGTTAAGCTGAAAGATGTTTTTAACAAACACCGATAAAACGATATTTTTGTAATCAGCCAAGACCCAGAGGACAATTTTTCGATATGCAAAGCTTTGCGGATGCCAAGGAATTTTTCCAATACAGTGCCGGACAATGGCAGTCTCGACGCGTTACCCACCACCTCCCCTTCCGGCGGGCCGAATCCGGTGGTTCTAATATCCAAGTCGAAACCCTCGAAAAAGACGACCCCCGCATCATTGAAATTTGCCAGATGCACGACATGGACGCTAGCCTCAGCGTCGGCGGCTCCTATGTCACCTGGGCGGGCACGATGCAATGGGACAAAGACGATGAAAACCACGAAGGTAGCACGGTTTTTGCCCTCATCCCCGATGCTGATAACCCCCGCCAAGGAAAACTGTTGCGGGAGCGCGGCTATGCGGAAATCGTCCCCGTCGCTGGTGAATATCATCTAGATCACGAAGATGGCCTCGTTCTGACCACCGAATACGAAACCATGACGATCTACGAACGGTTTTGGTTCGCCAACCCGGATCTACGCCTGCGCACCAGCACCGTAAAACGCTTTGGGGGCTTTAACACAACGACTTTTTGTATGGAAGAGCGTATCCAGACATCCTCGGCAACGGCGACTGCGGCTGCGGAAACAAATCCCCTTTACGCTATTAGCGGTTGGTAGTGGGGAATTTTCGGCCATTTTGCCCCACAGGGATATCCGTGTTGCTGCAGTCAAAAAGATTCCGCCTGTCCATAGGCTTTCGGAGCAAACAGTGTTAGCATAATAGACTGCAATATTTGTATTTTATTTTCTACAAAAACAGATTATGGCTTTAACGCAAGAGCGTAAACAGGAACTCATGGGCGAGTATCAGGTACACGAAACTGATACTGGGTCTGCGGATCTCCAAGTGGCCTTCCTCACGGAGCGCATTAACCAACTGACCGAACACCTCAAGGTCAACAAAAAAGACCACTCCTCCCGGCGTGGTTTGTTAAAAATGATTGGGAAGCGGAAGCGCCTTTTACAATTTATTAAATCCAATGACCAAGAACGTTATCAAACCTTGATTGGTCGCCTCGGAATTCGTCGTTAAGTTTTTACCCAACCCATGTCCTCTGAACCGAAGCGAGATCGACTCCCCTTCGAGCCAAAGCAAACGAAGCAAAAGGCTCCCAAAAAGCCCCCAGCAACGGCAACGACCCAGTCTAGTTCAGGATCAAATGCGCCTAGGCGATCGCCAAAGGATGAGGCCAGTTTATCGGCGATCCCCGATGCAGTGAGCAAACGGATGATTCGTCGGATGGCCTTATTCTCCGGGATTCCCACGGCTATGGGGATCACATCTTTTGTGGTGTCCTACTATATTGTTTCCCGCGAACTGCTAGAGTTGCCCACCATCGCTGTTCTCCTAGTGAGCCTGGGTTGTTTCGGTTTGGGGGTTGTGGGGCTGAGCTACGGCATTCTCTCCACATCTTGGGATGAAAATCGTCTGGGGAGCCGTCTCGGTTGGGAGGAATTTAGTCTGAACCTCGGCCGGATGGTTCAAGCCTGGCGAGCCAGTCGCCGGGAAGCCCGCAGCAAATCTTAAAGTTTAGACCCTTGGTTTTTCAGGGTTTCCGAGCTTAAATATCACGTATGCAGCCTTGTCGGTTATCAAAATTTTCTCAGGTGAATGTGTCAAGATAAGACTGGGAGGGTGGCGATCGCCGACAACTTAGTTTTTAAGAACGTTATCCATAAAAAACGCCCTATTACATCGTTATTCCATAAATAAAATTTCTTTTACCTGTCGTAAATCTTCGAGGAAATACCATGATCGTAGTCATGAAAGTTGGCACTCCTGAAGCCGAAATCAACCGTTTAGGGAGTGAGCTTAAAGAGTTAGGCCTGACCCCCGAAAAAATTGTTGGGGCCCACAAAGTGGTCATTGGCTTAGTGGGAGACACCGCCACTTTTAACATTGAACTGATCCAAGAAATGAGCCCCTGGATCGAAAATGTCCTCCGGGTCGAAAAGCCCTTTAAGCGGGTCAGTCTTGAGTACCGTCATGGTCAATACAGCGAGGTCGTTGTCCCCACTCCGAACGGGGATGTCACCTTCGGCCCCAATCATCCCGTGGTTGTCGTCGCTGGCCCTTGCTCCGTCGAAAACGAAGAAATGATCGTTGAAACTGCCCTCCGGGTCAAAGCAGCCGGGGCAAAATTCCTCCGGGGTGGGGCGTACAAGCCGAGAACTTCTCCCTATGCGTTCCAGGGCCACGGCGAAAGTGCTTTAGAATTGTTGGCGGCAGCACGGGAAGCCTCCGGTCTAGGGATTATCACAGAAGTAATGGATACGGCGGACGTAGAAAAAATTGCTGAGGTTGCCGATGTGCTCCAAATCGGCGCGCGCAATATGCAAAACTTTGCCCTCTTGAAGAAGGTAGGAGCTCAGAATAAGCCGGTGTTGTTGAAGCGTGGGATGGCCGCCACCATCGACGACTGGTTAATGGCTGCAGAATATATTTTGGCGGAAGGAAATTCCCAGGTGATCCTCTGTGAACGGGGGATTCGCACCTTCGATAGTAAGTACACGCGCAATGTTTTGGATCTATCGGTGATTCCGGTGTTGCGCAGTTTGACCCACTTACCGATGATGATCGATCCGAGCCACGGTACAGGGAAGTCTGAATTTGTTCTTTCGCTGGCTAAAGGGGCGATCGCCATTGGCACTGATTCGCTGATGATCGAAGTTCACCCCAACCCGAAAAAAGCCCTTTCCGATGGCCCCCAATCCCTCACCCCAGAAGCTTTCGACCAGGTGATGCAAGAACTGGCAGAGGTTGAAAAGTTAACGGGACGTGGCCAAAAGGAATTGGCAACAGTTTAAAGCCCCTGTGATGGCTGGTTAATGTCAGTACCCTAACGTGATATCCCTGCTACTTGGAGTGGGGATTTTTTATTTACAAGTCAAGGTTGCCGCAAAAATCTTGGCCGTTGTAGCTTAAAGGAAGGCACCGGAAGGAATTTAAGGTGATGGAAAAAATGGCACAGCAAGCGGACGTTTTAATTTTGGGAGGCGGGATCATTGGTTTGGCGATCGCCGTCGAATTGCAACAACAGGGTTGTGCCGTGACAATCCTGAATCGAAACTTTACCGAGGCTGCCTGCCATGCCGCTGCCGGAATGCTCGCCCCGGAGGCCGAAGGGTTAACAGGAACGATGCTCGAATTGGGGCGGCGATCGCGCAATATGTACGCCGACTGGTGTCGCAAAATTGAACAACTCAGTGGCGTCGATGTGGGTTACTTGCCCTGTGGTATCTTTGCTCCCAAATCCGTTGCGCCGAGCCAAACCGTGACCGATAGTCCTTCTATTTGGCTAAACCGCGCCCAACTGGCCCACCATGAACCTGGTTTTGGTGATGGAGTGGTAGGAGCCTGGTGGCACCCTGAAGATGGCCAAGTAGACAACCGCCGTTTGAGCCAAGCCCTACTCCAAGCAGCGCGGGGTCTGGGGGTAGTAATTAAAGAAGGCGTCACTGTTTTGGGTCTCCAACAAATCCAGGGGCAAGTGCAAGCGGTGCAGACCGATCAAGGGCTATTCCAAGCGGGCCATTATGTTTTGGCCGCAGGTTCCTGGTCGAGTCAGATCACGCCCCTGCCCGTTTATCCGATTAAAGGGGAAATGATGTCCCTGAGGATGCCGAATCCTGAGGCCCTCCGGCGGGTGATTTTTGGTGATAATCTGTACCTCGTGCCGCGCACCAATGGCACCCTAATCATTGGGGCCACCGCAGAAACTGTACAGTGGCAACCCAACAATACCCCCCAAGGGATCCAAACCCTGCTGAATAAAGCGATTCAACTGTTGCCGAAACTCAAAGATTGGGAAATCACGGAACTCTGGTGGGGTTTTCGGCCCGCAACTCCCGATGAAAAACTGATTCTGGGGGCATCCCCTTGTGAAAATCTCACCTATGCCACGGGTCATTATCGCAATGGCATTTTATTGGCCCCCATCACGGCGAAACTCATTGGCGATCGCCTAATCCGCAACCAAGCAGATCCCCTCCTCCAACATTTTTCTTACCAACGCTTTTTAGATAACCCAACCCATCAACCCATGCAAAACGGTCACAATAGTCAAAACGGTTCAATGCCGAGCTTTTTTATCAGCCCCAAAACCACAACTGCAACGCCAAACCCCACAGAAACCCCTGATCAACTGGTCATTGCCGGTCGTCGCTTTACCTCGCGTTTGATGACAGGAACGGGGAAATATCCCTCAATTGCCGCAATGCAACAAAGTGTTGAAGCCAGCGGTTGCGAAATTGTCACGGTGGCAGTGCGTCGCGTTCAAACCAAAGCCCCAGGCCATGAAGGACTTGCCGAAGCCCTCGACTGGCAAAAAATTTGGATGTTGCCCAACACGGCGGGCTGTAAAACTGCCGAAGAAGCGATTAGGGTGGCCCGTTTAGGTCGGGAAATGGCCCGTCTGTTAGGCCAAGAAGATAACAACTTTGTCAAATTAGAAGTGATCCCCGATGCCCGCTACCTGCTGCCGGATCCCATCGGTACCCTCGAAGCCGCAGCACAATTGGTCAAAGAAGGGTTTGCGGTGCTGCCCTATATCAATGCCGATCCTCTGTTGGCGAAACGCCTAGAGGAAGTGGGCTGTGCCACGGTGATGCCCCTCGGTTCTCCCATTGGGTCGGGCCAGGGGATTCAAAATGAAGCCAACATCAAAATTATTATTGAACAGAGCAAGGTTCCCGTGGTGATTGATGCGGGGATTGGCTCCCCTAGTGAAGCGGCCTACGGGATGGAATTGGGAGCCGATGCGCTACTGGTCAATTCGGCGATCGCCCTCGCTAAAGATCCCGTACAAATGGGGCGAGCCATGGGGTTAGCCACCACTGCCGGCCGCCTCGCTCATCTGGCCGGGCGCATTCCGGTTCAACATATTGCCAGTGCCAGTTCTCCCCAAACTGGACTGGTTAGCACCTAAGTTTCTTCTGTCGATTGAATGCGGCGATCGCATCATCAATATTCTGATTTCGCAAAAGCCAGCCAGGCCCGTAGTTAACACTACAAAATCTCCCTGACTGAATGTTTACCTTGGTCAAATCACCCTGGATATCCAGCCGACGCCCATAGCAACATCAGTATTGAAATCAGGATTAACTCCATGACTGACGCCGCCACAATCCAAAAAATCAAACTCACAAAAATCGAACAAGCCAAACAAGCTAAACCCGGCTTAGCGATTAAAGATGAGTTGGCAACCCTGGCCCAGGCTGGCTGGGAAGCCATGGATCAAGATGACTTAATCATTCGTCTTAAATTTCTCGGACTTTTTCACCGACCGGTGACCCCAGGCAAATTTATGCTGCGTCTGCGGACTCCCCACGGCATCCTCAACAGTGCCCAAGTGCGCGCCCTAGCAGAAATTGTGCAACGCTACGGCGAAGACGGGAGTGCCGACATCACAACCCGCCAAAATATCCAATTACGCGGCATTCGACTGGAAGACACCCCAGAGATTTTGACGAAATTAAAGCAAGTGGGCCTCACCACGGTACAGTCTGGCCACGATAACGTGCGCAACATTACAGGGTCTCCCGTCGCCGGTATCGATCCCGAAGAATATTTTGATACCCGGGAACTCGCGGCCCAACTCCAAAATATGATCACCAATTACGGTGAAGGCAGTCTCGAATTTAGTGACCTCCCCCGGAAGTTTAATATCTGTCTAGAAGGAGCGCCGGATAATTCTTCCCACGTAGAAATTAATGACATTGGTTTTGTCCCGGCCTTTAAGGATGGGCAATTTGGCTTCAATGTCCTGGTTGGCGGATATTTTTCTGCCCAGCGACAAGCCGAAGGGATTTCGATTAATGTTTGGGTTCCCCCCAATGAGGCTGTCCTTGCGGTCAGTCGTGGCATTTTAGCGCTATATACCCGCCATAGTGCCGAGGAAGGTCTCCGGGGAAATCGGGCCAAAGCGCGGGTGTTGTGGCTGGTTGAAGCGTGGGGTGTCGATGCTTTCCGGGCGAGATTAGAAGCAGAAATTGGCCAATCTTTAGAACCGGCAGCCCCAGAACACGCCTTAACCATGGATAAGCGAGATCACATCGGTGTCTATGCCCAAAAACAAGCAGGTTATCACTACGTGGGCCTGCATGTCCCCGCCGGACGCTTGACCGCAGAGGACATGTTCGAGGTGGCACGCCTCGCAGAAACCTATGGCAATGGCGAAATTCGGGCCACAGTAGAAGAGAATTTCATTATTCCCTACGTCAAAAGCGAAAACGTTGAGGCGCTACTCCAGGAATCGTTGCTAGAAAAATTCTCGGTGAATCCTTCGACCCTAGTACGTTCTTTTGTGTCTTGTACGGGAAATCGTTACTGCAATTTTGCCCTTGTGGAGACGAAGGAACAGGGGTTAGCTCTGGCCCGTGAATTGGATGCCGAATTAGATATTCCCCAACGGGTACGGATGCACTGGACTGGCTGCCCAAATTCCTGTGGTCAAGCCCAGGTGGGTGATATCGGCTTTATCGGCTCTAAAGCGAAAGTTGATGGGGCAATTGTCGAAGCGGTCAATGTGCTCACTGGGGGAACGGTCGGTAACCAGGCGAGCCTCGGTGCGCCGGTGGCCCAGAAGGTTCCCTGTGGGGCCACCCTCAAGGCAACTGTGAAGAATATTTTAATCGAACAGTTTGGAGCAACGCCGAAGTCGGAGTAGGCTGAAGTCCTTCTAATTTTGCTTTAATCTTAAAAACTTACAAGCTATCCCACAGAGTCACTGACGGATTCTGTGGGATTTTTGCTGGATGGAATTTGTTGGGACGAGGAGACTAAATTTTTTCGCTGACCCAGATTCGATAGAGCTTACCATTCGCATCTGTTAACCAGTGAGCTACAAGGCGGGTCGGCACATTTCGATCTGTTTTGAGGGGAAAAGGGATCGAAGTTTGGGGGGTGGTTGGATTAGCAACATGATGCATTGTTCAAATCTCCTGGACACGCCAATAGGTAATGAAAGGATTAAGTCATAATTTACTTTTTCTTAACCTTGGTTTTAGTATACACCGAAGCTTTTTAGGAATTTCCTTTGTATCAGGGTTTTAAAACGGAAAAGTCCGTAAGGATATAGTTAATCTATTCTTAACCTTAGAGCGGGATTGCGGGCGATCGCCTTGCCTCTGGGGATAACCTCAGGCGACGAATTCACAGGAGGCAGCTTTTTAATTATTCGTTACAAACTTCATGAAAAATCACATTCACCGAGGCCGAAAACGTGCCAATTCAGGTTAGTCTGGAATACTAGTGTGACCTGTGTCGACCTAAAGAAGCCTTGTAACATCAGCCTTTGGGCCATCAGGTAAACCCTTTTAATAAATAGATAAAACTTCTTCCCACGCAACCATGACAGCTTTGCAAACAGAATCCACCAATGCCAGTTCCGCTAAGCCTGTGCCCCCTAGTGATTCCAAAGAACGGGTGAGCCAGTTTATGCAGCAAATCCAGGACAAAATTTGTCAGGGATTAGAGATGGCCGATGGAAAAGGAAAATTCCAGGAAGATTCTTGGCAGCGCCAGGAGGGTGGCGGCGGTCGTTCCCGGGTAATGCGTGAGGGGAATGTCCTTGAACAGGGAGGGGTCAACTTCTCTGAGGTGTGGGGCGATCAATTGCCGCCTTCGATTTTGAAGCAGCGTCCTGAAGCCGCAGGCCACGGGTTTTATGCCACGGGCACATCAATGGTGTTACATCCGCGCAATCCTCATATCCCAACGGTTCACCTCAATTATCGTTATTTTGAAGCTGGCCCTGTCTGGTGGTTTGGCGGTGGTGCAGATTTGACGCCCTACTATCCCTTTGCTGAGGATGCGGCCCATTTCCACAAAACCTACCAAGCCGCCTGCGATCGCCACCACAAGGAGTATTACAACGTCTTTAAGCGCTGGTGTGATGAATATTTCTACCTGAAGCACCGGGACGAAACCCGTGGAGTCGGTGGATTGTTCTTCGACTATCAAGATGGCACTGGGGAACTGTATAAAGGCCCCCACCCCGATAAAGCTGCTGCTGCCTACAGTAAGGATTTAGGGGAACAGCCCCAGCGCAGTTGGGAAGATATTTTTGCGTTTGTGCAAGACTGTGGTGGTTCCTTCCTTGATTCCTACGTGCCAATCATTGAACGGCGACGCAACACAGAATATAGCGATCGCGAACGACAATTCCAGCTTTACCGCCGGGGCCGCTACGTCGAATTTAACCTCGTCTATGACCGGGGAACTATTTTCGGCTTGCAGACCAATGGCCGTACCGAATCGATTTTGATGTCTTTACCGCCCCTGGTGCGTTGGGAATATAGCTATAGCCCAGAGCCTGGCACCCCAGAAGCAGAACTCTATGAACGGTTCCTTAAGCCCCAGGATTGGGCCAACTGGCAAGGTTAAGAATCGGCCTCTTTTAAAGAGTCAAAACCGAAAGCAAAAATTGTAGTGATCACTGGGGCAAATCTGGGGGCACGAACGCCGGAATTTCCCCAGAATTTTGATTTGGGGCATAATAGCTCAGGTATTACCGGAAAAGTCCAACACCAGCGGTGGCAATTCAAGCCGCTTTGGGGTGTTGCTCACCACTGCCCGGTCAGCTTTATTGTGCCCTAGAGAACGATTGATGCGGGTTACACCGAGAACACTACAAAACTATAAAAAAACGGCACGACCCATCGTGACCCTGACGGCCTGGGACTATGCGATCGCCCGCTTAGTCGATCAAGCTGGGGTCGACGTCATCCTAGTGGGGGACTCCCTCGCGATGGTGGCCCTCGGCTATGAAAATACGCTGCCTGTGACCCTAGAGGCGATGATTCACCATACCCAGGCTGTTTGTCGGGGGGTCAAGAATGCCTTAGTGGTCAGCGATCTTCCCTTTTTAACTTACCAAGAAAGCCTTTCCCAAGCGATCCATACGGCGGGTCGGATTCTCAAGGAAACCACCGCCCAGGCGATCAAACTGGAAGGGGGACACCCAGCGATGGCCGAAACGGTGGAACGTCTCACTCGCTTAGGCGTACCGGTGATGGGTCATGTGGGCCTCACTCCCCAATCGGTGCATACCCTGGGTTATCGGCAACAGGGCAATACGGAACTAGAAGCGACACGGGTAATCCAAGAGGCGATCGCCCTCGAACAGGCCGGGGCCTTTGCGGTGGTCTTAGAACATATTCCAGCGACCCTGGCACAGACGATTACCGAAAAACTGACAATTCCGACCATTGGCATCGGCGCGGGACGCCATTGTGATGGGCAAGTGCTGGTAACGGCGGATCTTTTGGGCCTCAGTGAAAAAGCGCCCCCCTTTGCCAAACAATATTTAGACTTAGACAATCTGATTACCAACGCAGTCCAACGCTATAGCGATGATGTTCGTACGCAGCAGTTTCCGCCCCATCTGGGCTCCTAGATTTCTCGTATTAGGGGCAGGGGTACTGATGGGCATGGCCTCGGCCCCCGTCGAAGCTTGGTATCTAGCCTGGATCGCCTTGATCCCCCTCTGGATATATCTTGGGCGATCGCCCCAAAGGACTAAGTCATCCCCGTCTGCTCAAGGTCGTAAAGGGCTACGGGCGATGCGTAATTTTTACCAGAGATATAAACAGCCCCTCTGGTTGAGCTTTTATTGGGGTTTGGGGTACCAGGGTTTTACGCTGTTTTGGATTACGGGGATTCACCCGATGACCTGGATGGGAGTGCCTTGGCTGTGGAGTTTGGCGATCGCCATTCTTTGCTGGATCATAATCACTCTGTGGGGGGCGGGCATCCCGGTGCTCTGGGCGTTAGGGATGGTTTGTTTCGAGGAATTTCGTGCTTCCTTCGGGCCTTTAAGCTTTGCCGGGCGACTTTACCGGGTTGTTTATGGGGCGTCCTTGTGGTGTGTGATCGAATATCTCTGGAGCCAGAGTGATCTCTTTTGGCACTTCCTTGCCTTTAGCCAGAGTCCCCATAATTTAGCGATTTTACAATTGGCTCAACTGTCGGGATTTACCACCATTTCTTGGCTTATTGTACTGGTGAATGGCTGTCTTGCGGAGGCCTGTTTCGATGCGACTGGGACTGTGCGCTTCCACCGTTGCAGTGGTCTGTTGGGGGGACTCACCCTAATTCTTCTGGGTAGTGCTCACCTGATTGGCTGGTCGCTACTCCAGACAACGCCCGTTACCAGCGATCGCCCTGCCCAAATCGGCATTATTCAGGGGAATATTCCCAACGAAATCAAACTCTACCAAGATGGTAATCAGTTGGCGATCGCCAATTATCGCGCGGGCTATGAAACCCTTGCCCAACAGCCCCTAGACTTGATTATCACCCCGGAGACGGCCTTACCCTTTCGCATTGAACAAATTCTCCAAGCAACCTTTTGGCCCCGCCTGATCCGCACAGAAAACGTCCCCCTCGTCCTGGGGGCTTTTGGTAGTGAAGCAAATAACTTTACCAACAGCCTATTTGCCCTGGATCGCCAAGGCTATGTATTCAGCCGCTACAACAAACAGCGCCTCGTGCCCCTGGGGGAATATATTCCCTTTGAAGCTGTCCTGGGCAAGATCATTAATCGCCTGTCGCCCCTCGATGCCCACCTGGTGCGGGGCCAAAACCCAGCAGTGATGCAAACACCCCTCGGCCCAGCCACCATCGCTATTTGCTATGAATCTGCCTATCCAGAACATTTTCGTCGCCAAACCGCCGCCGGGGGAGAGTTTATCATTGTGGCTTCCAATGACGCCCACTACAGTGAAACCATGCCAGCCCAACACCATGCCCTCGATGTGATGCAGGCGATCGCCAATGGTCGCTGGTTAGTGCGGGCAAACAATACGGGTCATTCGGGCGTGATTGACCCCACCGGAAAAACTTTGTGGTTATCTTCCCTAAATGAATTTGTCACCTACAGCGCACAAATATATTTAAGCGATAAAAAAACACCCTATGTCCACTGGGGAAATTGGCTCGTTAAAGGCCAAGGTTTATTTTTAATAGGAACGGGTTTGTCTGGATATATTAGCTACGCTCACAGAGCCAGAGTTTAAATTACTTATGCAGATAAATAAACAATAAAAAAGGGGAGGCTTTCCCCTTGAAGTTTCCTGAATTTTACAGTCTAAATCATTGCCAGAGAATAAACTTTAATCGGGTAAATTAAGATCCTGTTCCTGGAGAGATTTTTCGATCTGAAACCGTTGCTCGGCGTTACGGATAAAGTAGCCGCTCATCATTGCCGAGGCCAACAGTTGACCAAGCTGTTCACGGCTCATATTGACCGATACATTAAATCCATCGGCGTGGGATAAAACCCCCAATAACCCAACAATATTACGCTCAATCACTTGATTAACCGCTGGAGATTGGGGCTTTGACATATGGGCAATCATTTCTGGAGACAAAGACTGGACATAATGCCAAAGCTCGTCTGAACCTTGTTGTTTGTTACCTGTGAGACCATAAAAACTTTGGGCTTCGTTATTCACCAGTCTTTCCTCCTAGATGCTCAATGGAAGTGATGGGTTGAATCACTGTGTTTTGATGCAATACTAACTAAGGCTAATGTAACAACTTATTGACAACCTAGAGGGGAGTGTAACCGAACTTTTGCGGTGGCATTTTTACGATTTTTTCCCCCTAGGCGATCGCCAAATTATCCTTTGACTGAGCAATTAACTGGCTAAATATTCACCCATTTCCGCTTTTCGTTTGCGGAGTTTCGCAAGGGCCTCCCGTTCAATTTGACGTACCCGCTCCCGGCTGATGCTTAGGTGTTCACCGATTTTTGCGAGGGTGTGGGGCGTCCCATCCCGGAGACCAAAGCGGAGGGTTAAAACTTCCTGTTGTTGGGCGGTCAAATCATTTAACATCCGCGCCAAATCCCGTTTTAAGGCCGCATGGGTCGCATAATCATCGGGGGTCAAGCCGTCGTCTTCGAGGAGCTCGATCAGTTCCGTGTCGTTGTTATCGCCAACCCGCAGGTCTAGGGAAAGGGGCTGGCGGGATTTTTCGAGGTAGTCCCTGACTTGCTTGGTGGTTAAACCTAGTTCATCGGCTAGTTCTGGGATTGAGGCAGAACGTCCGTTAGTCTGGGCCAGTTGGCGCTGGGCTTTCTTAATTTTATTGAGCTTTTCGGTGATATGAATCGGGAGGCGAATCGTGCGACTTTTTTCGGCGATCGCCCGGGTGATTGCCTGCCGGATCCACCAGTAAGCATAGGTCGAGAAACGATAACCCTTGGTCGGGTCAAATTTTTCTACCCCCCGTTGCATGCCGATGGTGCCCTCTTGAATCAAATCGAGGAGATCCATATTGCGCTTAATGTATTTTTTCGCCACTGAGACCACAAGGCGGAGGTTCGCTTCGACCATTTTTTGTTTTGCCTGCTTCCCTAGGAGGAGTTGCTTTTTCAGCTCCCGCTGGGAAAGGTTCGCTGCCTGGGCCCATTCCTTGAGGCTCGGCTCTTGATCCTGCTTCTCTGCTAATTCGGCTTTAAGCTTCTCTAGGTTGACCATTTTCTGGACACGGCGAGAATAAAGGACTTCCTCTTCGTGGGTTAAAAGGGGAACTCTTCCAATTTCTTTGAGGTAGGTACGGACAGGATCGGCGGAGTATTTGGCAGTTTTCATAGGTCAACTCGGCTAGAAAGGACGAAATTTAAAAAATGAAAATAAGAAGCTACTCCCTAGACTGGATTCGCCAGGGCTGCGGAAAAAGTGAGTTGTCCACTAAAGGAAACAGGCAAGGTCTGTACTGACGGAGCAGCGATTTAACCTTGGTGAAAAAACGAGAATCGAAATGCTTAATTTTTATTTATGAATTTATTTTACCAAAAAATTAGAGTTTTATTAAGTTTATTTAATAAATGTAAAGTTACTGAGAATGACAAATGGGCCGTAGGGGAAACTACGGCGGACTAAGGGATCCAGGCACAAATTAGGGCGATGGCGAGTCCTCTTGGGGGACAAAATCAGGGTTGCGTTTAGAAAATCCCCAAATAAACATGGCGGCGATCGCCGTGATCATCAGCCATTCAGGCATCACAAAACTGGGATAAACCGCCTTAAGGAGGAGACGAACCCCCACAAAGCCCACGGTCACAAAACCCGCATCTTCTAAGTTGGTAAATTCATCGAGCCAGCGGATAAACAGCCCCGCCAGAAAGCGGAGGGTCAGAACGCCAATGGTGCCCCCAAGCACAATCAACCAAATGTCTTCCGCGACGGCGATCGCCGTTGTGACGCTATCGAGGGAAAAGGCTAAATCCGTAACCGCAATCATCGGGATCGCTTGCCAGAGGGACTTGAACTCTAGGCTATGGTGGTGATTTTTATCATCTTCAGGGGAGGTAAAGTAGCGAAAAACCAGCCACAGCAAATACAGTGCCCCCAAAAGTTCTACTTGCCAATAATGGATCACCCAGGTTGCCGTGAAAATGAGGGTGATTCTGAGAATGTAAGCCACCATCAAACCAATGTTGAGGGCTTTGCGTTGTTGGGTCGGACTGGCTAACCCCTGGGCGATCGCCGCGAGGGCAATGGCATTATCGGCTGAAAGAACAGCTTCTAGGGCCACCAAAATCACGAGAATGAAAGACGTTTCTAAGCTGAAATGCAACTGGGGATGAAGAATTTGCTCGAGCATGGGAAAAATTCGACACAGTAAACTTTTGAGAACAATTCAAGACAAAAAAAGACCGCCCGTCGGGTTGCTGTGGCGGCAAATGGGTCACCTTAAGGCCATTGTAAACAAACTATCCAGTCAACGGCAGAAACTTCTCAGAATCAAGGTTAAAGCGACGCATTTTTGGTGAATGGGTGCAGGTTGGGGTGATATGTTGCGTCTTGTTACAAAACCTTGGGGAAACCAGAGGCAATATCGCAAATTAAGGGATAAACCTCAGTTTATATTCGGAGTTTTTAAAATTATGGGAATTTCTGATACCCAAGTGTTAGTGGCCCTTGCCATTGCCCTCATTCCTGGTGTTTTGGCTTTCCGGCTCTCCACTGAGCTTTATAAGTAAATTTGTCTAAATCTGCCACAGAAGCAGACTTGGGGGTTCCGTGCGGAACCCTTTTTTCATGGCTCCCTTAATTTTTTTTAGTGGCGATAGGCTTTGAGAACACCCGGCTCTGTTTGGATCGGTAAAACCGCCAGGGTATCGCTTTGGGCACAGTAACGAATATCGATTTCATTGTCTAAGCGCAGGAGACGCTGGCCGTGGCTCGCGAGCTTAAAGAGGCCAAATAAATCTTGCTGCCACTGTTGGTAAAGGGAAATTGCCCCAATCACTTCGTCATTCCCTAACTGGTCACTGTCCCCATTCCACAGGGCCTTGGCGATCGCCCCAGCACAGACGGTATCTTCGAGGGAATAATCCCCCTGCCAACCGGAACCGATGAACCAAACGGTGTCTGGCTGTTCTGTCTGGAGAAACTTCACCACGCTCTGGCGATTCACTTGGGCTGCGGTAATCACTGTGGACGCTTGCTCAACGCGCTTGAGGGCCCTCGTGCCGTTGGTGGTTGTTAAGAAGAGGCGCTTCCCAGCCACCATTTCTGGGGTGCAACTGCGAGGAGAATTGCCAAGCTCACAGCCTTCTACCTGTTGCCCGCCCCGTTCCCCAGCCCGGAGAAAGGGGGTTTGCTGCCAAGTTTCACTAAATTGAAACAGTTCATCGAGGTCAGCAAAGGTTTGTACTGCTTCTGCTCCAGCGTGGAGCGCCGTAGCGATGGTCGTGGTGGCCCGCAGTACGTCAATAACCACAGCACAATCGGGGAGTTGATCCGTTGGCGTCGCCTCAGGCGTGTGATACACAAAAAGTTTCACGCAATAAAATCCTTCCTAACAATCCAGTCTAGATTCCAAAATACCTGATTTGGCGATCGCCCCGGACAAAACCTTCATGAGGTTAAGGGTTCTGACCAAGGCTGCCAAACAGCAAGGATCAACCCAAGCTGGCCGAGGAGAAATCCCAGATTATTTAAACAAGTTAAGCACGGCAGTCCGCACAGAGTCCCTTAACGGTTACTTCATAGCTCTCGGCGGTAACTTGCGTCGCAAACTGACCCAAATCAAAACAGCTAAAGGCTTGCCAAGGCAGATCCTGGATGGCCCCGCAGTCTCGACAGACGAAATGGTGGTGCGGATTAACATTGGCGTCATACCGAGTTACGCCTTCATCTAAGAGCACCTCTCGCACAAGATTCACTTCCCGCAAGACCGTCAGGGCACTGTAAACACTGGCCTTAGAAGCAATGGGCAAATCCGCATTCACATCCTCTAGGATCTGTTCTACCGTGGGATGATCCTGCCGACCGAGTAGATTGGCATAAACCGCAAACCGCTGGGGCGTGATGCGCAACCCCTCTTGCTTCATCGTGTTACGAATTTCTGTGGCACTAAAGGCTTGGGACATGGTTTTGGGGGAAGAACAGACGACAAGGAAATAATGGGGGCTATTCTGACGAATGGGCCAAGGTGAAATCAAGGCTTGTTCGTTGCAAAATCAGCGATAAAAGCAATTCTTAAGAATTTTTTCGGATTACGGATAAGAAAAAATATAGGTTAATAGTTCTTTAATGATCTTAGCACCTTAAATTAAGCTTTACGCCTATCTAGGAGAAAGTTCTATCTTATACCTTTCCCTAAGTAAGAATGAATCCAATCAGATCGAAAACGAATTGACGGCATTCTTTGGTCTCATTATTTGGCTTTGATGACATTTAACGGGCTAAATCTCTACCTCCAGTGATTTCCCTTGGGGCCAAGGGTGGGCAAACAGCACTTGAGTATTTATACTTAATAACAAGCAAAATCGATATTTCTTCGTTGCATATTTTGCTAGTGGAGCTGTCAAACCATGGAACTCAAAAAAGAAATTCAAGAAATCGGGATCATTTCGGGGCTAGCGTTATTGGTGTCTAGTTTTTTCACGGCCCTCGTCTGCCTGTAACGATTCATTAGGAGTTACTGATTCCCCATCGCTGCCAATCAGTTGAAGGAGCATCGAGCTTCGCAGTATTCTGGATGTCTGTTATATGAAGACTCTATAGAAATTTTTATGTTTAAATATCGACGCTTGCTCCAGGGGGCGATCGCCTTTCTGACGGCGGTGCTGGTGATTGCCTGTAATGCCCCGTCTCCTCCTACGGATGCCGGTAATAATAATGGCAACCTCGCGGAAATTCCTCTGGGAGTCGCCGTCGCCCAGACCAGTAATGTTGCCCTGTTTGGCCAAGAGCAGATCCTCGGCACCCAGATTGCAGAAACCTACTTCAACGAAAACGGCGGCATCAACGGTAAACCCCTAAAGATCATTCTCCAGGATGTGGCTGCCGATGAGCAGGGGGCAATTAACGCCTTTAATACCCTGATCAACCAAGATAAAGTGGTCGGTATCGTTGGCCCGACCCTTTCCCAACAAGCCTTTGCTGCCGATCCGATCGCCGACCGGGCCCAAGTTCCCGTCCTTGGCCCTTCCAATACCGCCGAAGGAATCCCGCAGATTGGTACATTTATTGGCCGAGTTTCTGCCCCTGTCTCGGTGGTTGCTCCCAATGCCGTAGCCCAAGCCCTGAAGCTCAACCCAGAACTACAGCGCGTTGCGGTTTTCTTCGCCCAAAATGATGCCTTTAGTAAATCAGAGACAGAAACCTTCCAGACGGCTGTGCAAGATTTTGGTCTGGAATTAGTCACGGTACAAAGGTTTCAAACCACCGACACTGATTTTCAAGCCCAGGTGACTGCCGCACTCAATGTTCAACCAGATCTAGTGATTATTTCGGGGTTAGCAGCCGATGCGGGCAACCTGGTGAAGCAACTGCGAGAATTAGGTTACAACGGCATTATTGTTGGGGGGAACGGCTTAAATACTTCTAATATTTTCCCCGTCTGCCAAGCAAAATGTGATGGGGTGTTGGTGGCCCAAGCCTACAGTGCCGAGTTAGATAATGAGATTAACCGCGCGTTTCGGGACGCCTATTTTCAACAAAACCAAAAAGAGCCGCCCCAATTTAGTGCCCAGGCTTTTACGGCGATCCAAGTTTTTGTTGAAGCCCTCAGCAGCCTCGATAAAAAAACGCCCCTAGAAACTCTTGCTCTACCGGACTTGCGACGACAACTGCGGGACGAAATTTTTGCAGGTACCTACGTCACGCCTTTGGGTGAAATTTCCTTCACAGAGGAAGGGGAAATTGTCCAGAAGGAATTTTTTGTGGCCCAAATTGAAATGGATGAATCGGGTCAACAGGGGCGTTTCGCCTTTATCGAAGGGAACTAGGTCAAAGCAAGCATTCGGAGGGACACCTAATGGAAATTTTCCCTCCGACTCCCCTCAAGAGAAGACACCCTCTGTCCTTTGGACATCTCCCTCAAGGGAGAATGGGGGGTTAGCCCCGGAGTTGATCGAGGACGCTGCGGTCTTCGAGGGTAGAAGTATCGCCCACAATTTCCTGTCCTGCGGCTAGGTTTCGCAACAAACGCCGCATGATTTTCCCAGAACGGGTTTTGGGCATTACATCGGCAAAACGGATTTCTCCCGGACGGGCGATCGCCCCAATTTCTTTCACCACATGGGCCTTCAGTTCCGTTACGAGATCATCGCTCGGACTGTAGGTGCCCTCAAGGGTGACAAAGGCAAACACCTCTTCCCCCTTAACCGGATCTGGCTTTCCAACCACGGCTGCTTCGGCGACGGCAGGGTGGGAAACGAGGGCCGATTCCACTTCCATGGTGCCGAGGCGGTGCCCCGAAACATTTAAGACATCATCGACGCGACCCATAATCCAAAAATAGCCATCTTGGTCACGGCGTGCCCCGTCACCTGCGAAATAAAGGTATTGTCCATCTTTCGGGGCGATGTGCTCCCAATAGGTAGACCGGAAGCGTTCGGGATTGCCGTAAACAGTACGCATCATCCCAGGCCAGGGTTGTTTCACTACCAGGTAGCCGCCTTCGTTGTCACCAACGGAATTTCCATCAAGGTCAACGACATCCGCCACAATCCCCGGAAAAGGACGAGTCGCCGAGCCGGGTTTTGTGGGAGTTGCACCGGGTAAAGGCGTAATCATCACACCGCCGGTTTCCGTTTGCCACCATGTATCAACAATGGGACAACGTTCGCCACCAATGACCCGGTGGTACCACATCCAAGCTTCTGGGTTAATCGGTTCACCCACGGTTCCTAAGAGGCGCAGGGAACTCATGTCATATTTATTGGGGATGTCTTCACCCATTTTGATAAAGGCCCGAATCGCCGTGGGTGCCGTGTAGAAGATAGTAACGCCATATTTTTGAATAATTTCCCAATAGCAACCGGGATTAGACGGACGGGGTGCGCCTTCATACATCAAGACCGTTGCCCCATTAGATAGAGGGCCATAGGTAATGTAACTGTGGCCTGTAATCCAACCCACATCAGCACCACACCAATACACGTCATCATCTTTGAGATCAAAGATCCACTTGGTCGTTATATGGGTGTAGAGATTATAACCGCCTGTGGTGTGGACAACGCCCTTGGGTTTGCCCGTGGTGCCGCTGGTATAAAGGATGAAGAGCATATCTTCGGCATCCATCGGCTCGGCGGGACAGTCAGCGGAGACTTCTTTTTGCAGCTCGTGCCACCAGTGATCCCGCCCGGCTTCCATGTGGACAGGCTCTTTGGTGCGTTGAACGACCAAGACATTCTCAACGCTGGGGGCATGATGATCGGCGATCGCCGCATCTACTTGATCCTTGAGGGGTACCGCTTTATCTTTTCGGAAGCCCCCGTCGGCGGTGATTACCAGTTTGGCTTCGGCATCTTCAAGGCGACTGCGGAGGGCTTCGGCACTAAAGCCACCAAAGACGACGGTGTGGGGCGCACCAATCCGCGCACAGGCGAGGAGGGCAACGACGGCTTCCGGGATCATTGGCATATAAATCCCGACGCGATCGCCTTTTTTGACGCCCAACTTTTTCATCGCATTGGCAAACTGGCAGACCTCGTGGTGTAGCTGGGCATAGGTGAGGGTACGGGAGTCACCGGGTTCCCCTTCCCAGATGAGGGCGGCTTTATTTTTGCGCCAGGTTTTGAGATGACGGTCGAGACAATTGTAGGAAATGTTAATTTTCCCGTTGACAAACCATTTGGCGAAGGGCGGTTGCCAATCGAGCACCTTGTCCCATTTCTCAAACCATTCCAATTCCTGCTCGGCGAGTTCCCCCCAAAAGCCTTCGGGGTCATTTTTCGCCCGGTCGTAGAGGGCTTGGTACTGGTCTATGCTCTTGATCTGGGCCTCGGCAGCAAAGTCTGGTGCAGGCGAAAAAAGGCGCTGCTCCTGGAGGATGGATTCAATGTTTTGTTCGGACATAACAGGGTTATTATCGTGGGATTTATTTCACCCCATTGTCCCCCAAGTCCGCCCCATCAGGGGGTCTCGTGCTTAAGCCGTAATGGTTTGCAAGATTTTTGCACTCAAGTTGATCGAATGTACGCCCCGGATATGACCTAGGGAGATTCTTCTAAAGCGAGCAGGGTTTGCCAAGTGGCGATCGCCTCAGGGAACCACAACCAACTTTGTTCGAGGCGACGGGGGTTGAGCTGGGAACGATCAAGATCTAGGGCGATCGCCCGGAGTTTTTCGGCTTTCCCCACAAGAATTTCCTGGTCAACGTCGGTGGGTTGCCCTTGGGCCAAATCGTACATACTAATCGCCAGGCCCGCATAAATCTCCGCCTGGAGGACTGGGGGGAAATCCTGGGTCGTTGCCGCTGCTAAGGCTTCATACCAACGATCATTGGCGGCTTCATAATCTGCATTGAGGTAATGGACAAAACCCAGGGCCATTAAAATTTCGGGGTCGTTGGGCTGTTGGGCTAGGGCTATGTCCCAATTTTCTTGCACCGTGGCGATCGCCGTTGCTTGGGTTGGTAGAGACTGGGGCGCGGCCAAGGTTGTTTGCCAGAGGTAGCGCCCCCGTAAAAAAGCGATGGTGCCATTCTCTGGGGCGATCGCCGGATCAAACAGTAATGGTTGCACCACACCAAAGGCTTGGCGATCGAGGAGTTCAGCGAGGATCATCTCAGCATTGCCCCAATTGTCTTGGTCAATATCTGCCTGGGCCAATTGCACTAAGTCTGCGTCATCGAGCTTGTCTAATTCCCTTTCTGTAAGACGTGTGATCCCCTCCGTGGTGGTCGGCGTTACAGAGAGATTTTGTAAATGTCGGCCCAGTAGAATGCCCCCCAGGGTGAGCATGATGATCAATCCCAACCCTAGGAGGCTACGGGGAAAGGCCAATAGGGAGCGCCAGGAGGGGATCAAGAGCATTCCCCGATGATCATTTTCAGTATTCGTCTCCGTCTCGGACGGTTCGGGCATATTCGCAAAAATATCTTGGATAAAGGCAACATCCTCCTCGGTTTCTGTCTCCCCTAACCAAGACAAATCAACCGCTGTATCTAAATTTTCAGAATTATCAGCACCAATTGCCCGATCCCGTTGCCGAGAAAAATTCACCGTATAACTCTGCGGTTCGATAAACATCGCCTCCCATGGCAGAAACCACAAAATCCCATCCGGTAAGCCCAAATAAACGTGAATGGGAAGATTATCCACTTTGGCGATCGCCACCATGTCCTGCCAATGCTCGTAAATCTCTCCCGTGAAAAGGGCCGTAAACAGCATTTTCCCCCAAGTCTCTAGGGGGTAATTGGCCCAGGTTGCCAGCCAAGCTTCCGGTTGCCAAGTGACCACTGCCACGATGGGTTCCGCACCAGGGGCGATCGCCGAACTCAAACGCAATTGATACTGGTCATGACCCAGGGCCAAGATAGACAATTGAAAATCATGGAGCATAGAAAATCTGTCGTGTCCAGGGAGATGCTGTTACCTTGATCGTAAGCGAGTCTGAATTGTTTCTCGATCAAATTTTTGGGACAATGATGTAATTCGCGACTGCCTTGAACGACCACAGCTATCCCAGTGCTCAACCCAATTCCTGTAACTTCGCCACCAAATCCGCCTGGCCAATCACATAAACCCCCCGAATTTTTTTGTGAGAAACAGCCAACTGGGCACGGGTGAACACCAGCAGTGGCGTGACAAAATCAAGCTTTTTTTTATCGCGTACCTGGAGCGCTTGCTTCATCACAATTTGTAAGAAATCCTTCTTAAAGCCATAGATCGTGCGTCCCATGCGGCGATGGAGCCGATGATCCTGGAAAATCACCGTGCCTTTATGGGATTTGACATCAATAACGTAGGTTTTTTTCTGGGGCGAAAAGCAAATCACATCGGCATCTCCCAGGCCATCATCAAGGCGCATTCCATATTCAAAAGACCACCCCTGGGGTTCTAGTTCCTGGAGTGTTTTGGCGACATTTTCCTCAGCCCTTGCCCCCTGGACAGCGCGGTTTGCGGCCTGCCAAAGATCTAAACCCCGGAAAATAAAACCCAAGGCCCCGAAGGCGGCGATCGCCACAATCACGATGGCTGCAATAAACCCCAGACCAATCGCCAAGACCGGAAACATGAACACCACCAAGACCGGGAGTCCTCCCGCCGCCAAGAAAGCCCGCCAGGACTGGAGGCGACGTCTAAAGGCTAAGCGACGTACATTTTGACCCGCTGTTCTAGGGGAAGAGGCAACCATAACTAGCCCAGATAAAAGTTAATCCATCAATAATCCACCAAACATCCAACCCAAAAGTCGTTATCCTAAAGCTGGAATTTAGTTTTCTTTCTATTGCCCATTATTCTGTCGTAAGTTCCATGGAAAAACCCGCCCAAACTCAATATCCAATTCATCCCCTACTGCGTCAACGGTTTAGTACGGTCATCTTTGATGGCGATCGCCCCGTAGAAGCAGAAAAAATTGGGAGCTTACTGGAAGCTGCCCGGTGGGCTTCCTCTTGTTTTAATGAACAGCCTTGGCGGTTTTTGGTGGCCACAAAAGCTGATGCTACTGCCTATGGCAAAATGTTGGACTGCCTGATGGAAACAAACCAGACCTGGGCAAAAAACGCATATATTCTGATGATTTCTGTCGGAAAACAGCGATTTACCCGCAATGATAACCCGAATCCCTACGGAATGTACGATGTGGGCCAGGCCTTGACCAGTTTAACAATCCAAGCTGAAGCCCTCAGTCTGCGGGTGCACCAAATGGGCGGTTTCGATAAAGACAAAGCCCGTGACCTCTACAAAATTCCCGCTGGCTTTGACCCGGCGGCAGCCGTGGCCATTGGTTATCCTGGGGACATTACCACAGCACCAGAAGCCCTCCAGGAACGGGAACAAAGCCCCCGTAGCCGCAAACCCCTCACGGAAATTGTCTTTACTGGAACGTGGGAAAATCCCTATTTCTAAAAATTAAACAAGGGCACAACCAAGGCAAAAAGCACCCCTAAACCCACAATGATTTCTAGGGATTTCAGTAACAAGCTCTGTCGCTGCTGAAATCCCTGTAACCAGTTTTTGGGGCGATCGCCTTCCCGTTTTCCCAGACTAACCATCGAAGCCAGCAGGGGAACACCTCCAACTTTAATGCCCAAAAGTAAGTGCAGAGCCAGCGCCCCAAACATGATCCCCCAGGCCAACAGATGACCAAGGTAGGCGAAATGATTGAGTTCTCCTGCCGGTAGCCATTCTTCTTTCATCATCCGGCCTGTAATGACAGCTAAGGTTCCCGCCAGCAGCATGCCTGTATTAATCAGTCGATGGGCCGAAACCCACCAAATCGGTTTTCCCAGTTGCTTTAATTGCGTCAGGAAATTCGGCTGCAACAAACGGCGATCACCCAGACGAAAACTGTACACCGCAAAGAACGGTAGCAATAAAAAGAATGTTAAGGCGATCGTTCCATGGATGCCCTGCATCGCTTCAATCTGTGGCAGACCCAAACGGCCCCAGCGACCATCATAAATGTCGTAAACCCAAAACCCCGTATCTAAAGCCAGCAATACCAGAATCGCCGTTAAACCATGGAGCAAGCGCAATAAAATAGGTTGATACGGTTTAGATTGTGCCATGGCCCCACAATGTCTTTGAGATTGCTAATACTTACTCAATTTTACGCAAAAAAGCAACCCATTTCCCTAAGACATTACCGTAACGCAGACTTTGGCAGCGGCAGAGACCCAGGATAACGGATCACCTCCCGCTGACGAGTCTTATCTCCGTTGGGATCGGCCAACAAAACATTACGGATGAAACGGGCGGCAATGCGCTGTAAAAGTCCCTCAGCGATTTTCTGACCTAATTGTTGCGTTTCCGGCTTAATGAGCACTTTAGGAATTAAAGGCAAAATAAACATCGGGTCAAAATCAGGGGTTTCCTGGAGGATGCGCCAAATATTTTGAATGTGCACCAGGTTCGCCCGGTCTTCTGCACTCATCCCCCTAGTCTGGTTGTGAGTCGGCTTTTGGCCCAACTGCTCTTGTACCAAACTGGTAATGTTTTGGAAGGTATTACGTCCGAGGATATCCACCGATTGAATAATTTCTTCGGCAAGGCGCTCCCGGATAAATTCACCCCGTTCTGAAAAGATATAGTCAATGGCTTGATTAACCGCCCCTTTGAGATCGTAGTCAGTAGAATCCTTCGCATTATTCAATAAATTTTCGAGACGATTCCAGCGAAAACTGCCTTCTTTAAACAATAAATCCTTCAGAGAATGACGCAATTCCGGAGAATTATCGGTCAACAAGCGCTTTGCAACATAGGGATAAGCTTTACTCAAGACTTTAAATTCTGGATCAACACCAATGGCAATCCCTTCGAGGGTCACCATCGAACGAATAATCAAAGCATAGTAGGCAGGCACCTTAAACGGAAATTCGTACATAATGCCCGACATTTGATCCGTGATGCTCTTAAAATTAAGTTCCGCCACACTAGCCCCCAAAGCATTATTAAAAACGGTGCTTAGGGCAGGCACAATGGGCGCAAGATCAGTATCTGGCTTGAGAAAATCTAATTTGACATAGTCATGGGCCAGGGCTTCAAAATCGCGGTTAACTAGGTGCACCACAGCTTCGATTAACCCATAGCGCTGGTAGGGTTCGATCATGCTCATCATGCCAAAGTCTAGATAAGCGAGGCGACCATCATCGAGGGCTAAAAGATTGCCAGGGTGGGGATCAGCATGGAAAAAGCCAAATTCTAGGAGTTGGCGGAGGGAACATTCCACCCCGACTTCAACCAAATGGGTGGCATCAATTCCTTTGGCGGCGACTTCCTTGAGGTTTGTTAGCTTTGTGCCATCGAGCCACTCCATGGTGAGGACGCGTTTACCGGTATATTTCCAGTAAATTTTTGGCACATAGATTTCTGCCATGCCGCCGTAGAGTTTCTTGAATTTCTCTGCGTTACGTCCTTCCTGGGCATAGTTCATTTCTTCGAAGATACGCGCCGCAAATTCGTCGGTAATGCCAATCAGGTCGGAGCGGACTTGTTTAACATTATTTTGGAGCCAGCGGGCAATGCGCCGCATGATAAAAATATCGAGGTTGATGCGCTGTTGCAGGTCAGGGCGCTGAACTTTTACGGCAACTTTTTCGCCGGTTTTGAGGCGAGCTTGATAGACTTGGCCGAGGGAGGCGGCAGCAAGGGGATGATCTGAGATCTCGGCGTAGATTTTTTCGGGAGGCTGTCCTAATTCTTCTTCAATGAAGCGAAAGGCAATTTCATTCGGAAAAGAAGGAAGTTGATCCTGAAGACTGGTTAGCTCCGTCAGATAGACGGGAGGGACGAGGTCAGGACGGGTAGAGAGGGCTTGGCCAATTTTGATGTAGGTGGGGCCTAATTTCGTCAGAATCGCCTTGAGGTGATCGGCTTGTTTCTGTTGGGCCTTAGGATTGTTGTTGTTTCCAGTGGCCTTAGCCCACCAAATTCTGAGTAGCAGGCCACTAAAGCTGGAAATAATGGTGAGGAGGCGTCCCAGAACAGCAAAGGGACGATTGCGGTATTTGGCTTCGATCGCCTCTGGATTGTAACGCCACAGCTCGGACTCCTGGGCGGGCTGTTCGATGACCGAATTGACCGGGGTCGCGGGGGTACGGGTCTGGTATGGCATAGTTTATCCGATGCGATCGCCTACAGTTGAATGGGTTGCATTGTAAATGATTGTAACAAATGTTTCTGGGTTACTCATCTACGGGAACTGCAGACGATCAAAGCGGCGGGAGGTGCTTAATTAGAGATGGCACCAGATGAGCGGGCGCTAAGGGGGGCTTGTTTGCCTGGAGTTTCACTAAGGCGCTGGTTCTGGAGAATATTGACTGCCTTGAGAAACTGGGGATCAGCACTCGTCCCGATCAAACTCGGATCGAGACGCAGTTGCGTGAACTGTTCATTATCTAGTTCTACGGTAATGTCAGGACTAACCCCATTCATATTGATACTCATGCCACTGGGGGGATAGTACCGGGAGATTGTGACTGCCAGGCCCGCACCGTTGGATAATTCATGGACTGATTGGACGGTGCCCTTGCCGTAAGTACGAGTCCCCACCAGGGTTGCCCGTTGGTTGTCCTTGAGGGCCGCCGCTAAGATTTCGCTGGCACTGGCAGAGTTTTCATCCACAAGCACGACGAGGGGTAAATCGGTAATCGCTGTTTGGTTGGCGCTAAATTGGCGATCGCCCCCTTTGCGATCCACCGTGCGAACGATTGCCCCTTCTTCCATCCACATCCGGGCAATATCAACGCTGGAGTAGAGTAAGCCCCCAGGATTTCCCCGGAGATCCAGAACAAAACCCGTAACCGTTTCCGCCTTTAGATCCTGGATCGCGTTATACATTTGCTCAGCGGCATGGGAACTAAACTCATCAAGGCGAATGTAGCCAACTTTTTCGTCCCCGATGGTTTGTACCCCGTAGTTCACCGTGGCCAATTCAATTTTTGCCCGCGTAATCGCAAGATCTAGGGAAGACTGGTCGCGGCGACGAATTTTTAAATTCACTTCAGTCCCTTCTAGGCCCCGAATCAGTTCCGAAGACTGCTCTAGGCTCAAAAGAGCGGTCACCTGACCATCAATCTGCATAATCTGATCTTCCGCTTGGACTCCCGCCGCCTCTGCCGGAGAATCCGGGAGGACATCGACCACCGTCAAGATCCCAGTTTCCGCATTAATTTCCATGCGGATGCCAATGCCAGATAGTTCTCCGGTGGTTTGGCTGGTTAGGGTTTCGAACTCCTCTGGATCAAGGAATCGCGTGTAGGGATCTCCCAAGCTTCTGAGGGCACCACGAATTTGACGATAGGCCGTGTCATAGGTATCGTAGTTCTGGCTTAATAAATCTTCGCGGAGCTTTAGCCAAGATTCCGGCTCAAAATTTTTGGCAACGGATTCTGTGTAGACGATCTGCCACATCTCATCAACGATGGCTTTCGGACTATCTTCCATCGCGGCGATCGCCGGACGAGACAAACTGGGCACAGTCAACAAAACTAAAACAGATAACGTCCTGAGGGCACCCTTTACAAAAGTATCTGGGCAACGAGGCAAAGACAGAGCAATCTTTTTCATGGAGATCTGAAGGCGAAGAAAAAAGGGGGGAGGAATGGCGCAAATCACCCCATTGGGACAGGTCAAAGTCAACAATCTACTTTCCTTCTGACTTCCCCACCGGAAAAACGGTTGGAAAAAGTCCCATGGAAACCCCTGGGCTTGACCCTAAAAACGCTGTGGGCGAGGAACTTGCAAGTCTCGAACGCTTTTAGATCAGCTTAGAGGGGAGATTGACTCGACCGAATCTTGTGCGGTTGCCCTCCATTGTAATCAATTCAGTTTTGCTTTTATCGGGTACGACAGCACATTCTTACAAAGGGCTTAACGGGTCGCTGAAGTCATGGGACATCTGTATCCCAATTACTCCAACAATTAGCCCCAATTTTCAGCAATTATGCTGGGGTAGTAATCCGCTATTCCACAGAAGCCGAGATGATTCTGTTGCTATCTGCCGCTGAGCATCTTAGGGATCAAGAGATACCGCGTTGCCACCCCGACTAATGAATCTGCGGAGAAGCTAGATCTCCGTAATAAATCTATGCAATGTAGGGCAAGAATGGTGCTTTTGCTTTAAGATAGGCGAGATTTTTCGTCCCATGGGTAAACAACTGTAAAAATCAAGAAATTTATATTATTTTTGCCCTTAAATCGTTGTATCTCCGATTTTTTCTCGCTACCATTGGACTTGAGTTATAAGTGCTCGATCAACCATCTGTAACCTTAACTGGCTGCTGCTAGTGAAAGCTCAAGCGACCTATGGAAATACAATTAATTAATATCGGTTTCGGTAATATTGTCTCTGCCAATCGTGTCATTGCGATTGTGAGTCCTGAGTCTGCACCGATCAAACGGATCATTAGCGATGCGCGCGATCGCGGCCAATTAATTGATGCCACCTATGGTAGACGTACCCGAGCAGTGATTATTACAGATTCCAGCCATGTGGTACTATCAGCGATCCAACCAGAGACAGTGGCCCATCGCTTTGTTGTGCAAAAAGATCCCGCCATGGCGATGACCAAAGTTTAACGGTTGAGTTATCATCTCCCGTCGCCGTCGAATCCATGACCACCCCCGGAAAATTAATTGTCCTCACAGGGCCAAGTGGTGTTGGTAAAGGAACTTTAGTTCGTTCTTTACTGCCGCGCCACCAAAATTTATTTCTCTCGATCTCAGCAACAACCCGTCAGCCCCGCCCCGGAGAAGTGGATGGGCAAGACTATTTTTTCAAAACCCGTGAACAATTTGAGGCGATGATCGCTGCGGGGGAGCTCCTCGAATGGGCCGAGTATGCGGGAAATTACTATGGCACCCCTCTGCCTCCGGTGAAAACACAAATTCAACAGGGAAACTTTGTCATCCTCGAAATCGAGGTCATTGGGGCCAACCAAGTTAAAGAAATCTATGCAGATGCCCTCAGAATTTTTATTTTGCCACCGTCCTTTGAAGAGTTAGAACAGCGGCTGCGGGGACGGGGGAACGATCCAGAAGCGGCGATCGCCAAACGGCTCGTCCGGGCAAAAGAAGAACTGGCCATGAGCCACGAGTTCGACCATGAAATTGTCAATGACGACCTAGAAACAGCCTTAACAGAACTCGAAAAAGTGATTTTCAGCTAGCCGAAACGCCACCGCTGCCAACTGAATCCATTACAATCAAACAAACAAGACATAAACAACAACGAGCTTACAGACCCCATGATTCCAACCGTTATCGAAAGTTCTGGTCGGGGCGAACGTGCCTTTGATATTTACTCTCGTCTACTCCGGGAGCGCATTGTGTTTCTCGGCACCCAAGTCAACGACGAAATTGCCAATCTCATCGTGGCACAGTTGTTATTCCTCGAAGCCGATGATCCCGAAAAGGATATTTACCTCTACATCAATTCTCCGGGGGGTTCTGTCTCAGCCGGCATGGGGATCTTCGATACGATGAACCAAGTGCGTCCGGATGTTTGTACAATCTGTATTGGTCTAGCGGCCAGTATGGGGGCGTTTCTGCTGAGTGCTGGGGCCAAAGGGAAGCGCATGAGCTTACCCAACTCCCGGATTATGATCCACCAACCCCTAGGCGGCGCCCAGGGTCAGGCGACGGATATTGAAATTCAAGCCAAAGAAATTCTTTATCTCAAAGGCAAGCTCAACCAACACCTGGCTGACCACACAGGCCAACCTTTAGAAAAGATTGAGATTGATACAGACCGCGATTTCTTCATGTCTGCGGCGGAGGCAAAGGATTATGGCCTCATTGATCAGGTCATTGAGAGAAGTCCTTCGGCCACCAATCCAGCTTAGATTTTTTTCTGTTGTGAATGATCGATCGTCCTCCTATTCCTAGGGGGATTTTTTATGATGGGGGTTTGTCACCTGTGGCGCGATAAATGGTCAGGGTAATTGCGCCGTGGGGATGTTGCGGTACTTGGCGGAAGTGAGTTAAGCCGTTTTCGAGGCGGTCTGGATTTTTGCCTAATTTCTCTACCATCTGGGGGATCATCAGTTTGATCCAGGTGTCGAGATGATCGACTAAGCCTTTTAGGTCTTGATTTTGGGGACTGTGCCAATGGTGAACGGCGATCGCCTCATTTTTAACCCCAGTAAAGCCCGCCTGTTCCAAATATCCTCCTAAGCTACGACCAACATAGGGATTGCCGTCTGCAACTTGAAATAATTCACAAAGAGCCTGCTGAAAATAGTCAAAATCAGGATGGGGCGGATAGATTAAAAGATTTTGGTAATCGGTTTCTGTTAGGCAAATTTTGCCCCCTGGTCGTAAAACCCGCAACGCTTCAGCAATAATTCCCGCTGGATCGGGCACGTGCTCCAGGAGCCACACGGTCAGGGCAAAATCAAAGGTATTTTCTGCCCAGGGCAAAGTGTAGGCATCTCCCACCTGGAGGTCAGTCTTGAATCCCAGGCGACGTAAATATTCTGTGGCATAGGCAATTTGACGAGGTTGGTGATCGATGCCCGCAAAGGTTAGGGTGGGAAACTTTTTACCGATGATCCCAAGGACAGCGCCGACGCCGCAACCGATGTCTAAAATTTTCGCCTTGGGGTCAAATGCGAGATCTTTTAACAACAGGCGATCGCCCCAGTAGCGTGCTTGATCAACGAGACGTTGTTGTTCCTCTGGATCATACCCGTGGATATATTCAGCCATATCCTTATTTTCTACCCAAAATATGCCTGCTCAACAATCTAACGCACTTAATCACCCTTTCTCTGTCATTGTGGCTTGTTTTTGGCGGATTCAAGTCAGGGTTGCGAGGGAGATCAAACGCGATAAAGCTCAAAAAATATTACAGATTGGCCGCGAAGTTGTTGCCATTGGGAACATAGTTTAGTACAAATCATCTTAAGATCATGTGTTTTGTACCATGGCACCATAAACATTCAACGCCTTCACGCCCCTGGCTTGTCTATTGAAGTGATTAGCTCGCGGCACTGGCGCAATATTTCGACTATGCAAAAATTAACCGTCGCCCAACAAGAACTCTACGATTGGCTTGTTTACTACATCCAGACAAACCAACATGCCCCATCCATTCGCCAGATGATGGTCGCGATGAATTTGCGATCGCCAGCACCAATCCAAAGCCGTTTAGAGCGACTGCGTAAGAAAAAATACATCGACTGGATCGATGGCAAAGCCCGTACTCTCAAGATTTTGCGCCCCCAACAACAGCGAGAAGGTCTGCCGATTTTGGGGACAATTACCGCTGGTGGCCTAGTTGAACCTTTTACGGATGATCAAAGTGAGACCCTAATCCTCAATCAAGTCGTCAACCAACCCAATTGTTATGCCCTCAAAGTCACCGGTGACAGCATGATTGAAGCCTTCATTACCGAAGGGGACTACGCGATCATGCAAAAAGTATTTGATCCAGACCGTGTTAAAAATGGCACCATTGTTGCGGCGCGTGTGACAGGGGACGGCACAACCCTAAAGCACTTTTATCGGGAAGGAAAAAAAGTTGTTCTTAAGCCCGCAAACCCCAAGTATGACGAAATAAAAACCGATGCGCTGAATGTCGATTTACAGGGGGTTTTAGTGGGAGTTTGGCGCGGCTACGGCCAATAGGCGACGATAAACTTCAATAGAAATAGAAAGTACAACCCCTGAATTATTTGACTTGCAGAGATATTTATTCAGGTTACTGTTAATCTTTGTTATTTATGCTTCTTCCGGACAAATAGTCAGTTGTGCCGGGGGCATCGTTTGATTTAAAACAACCTGGGTAATTGTGGCCTGTTCTCGTTCTAAGTCTTCTTGGTAACCCGCCAGATGACAGCGGGCTATTTTTTCACTGGAAAAAGGGCCAAAGTAGTAGACACAAAATGGATTCATGGTAGTCACTTTGAGCCACCAATCGCGGTTATAGGGTTGGTTGAGATAATAAAATACGGAACCCAGGGCTAGGGAATAGACTGCAAAAATAATTAAACCAGTCATTGTTCAAACCTCACTACAGCAAAAGTCAATATTTATGTAGATGCTTCAGCAGACAAATTTCGCAATTTCGACCAGAAATCAATGGTTTTCGCCAATATTTGTTGCTAGGCACTGGACGAGGAGACTTTTGGTTGAAAAATTCTCCCAGGCGATCGCCCGCTGAATAATATGACTCCTTAAATGCTAGCGAAGTTTCCAGGGCACAGACCCCAAGCAGTTGAGGAAATTCACGAAAGCGTACTATCGTATAAACAGTCCCATACACCAGAAAATACCGCGATGACTGCTGAGAACAATGCTTCCGACAAGGCTTTAGAGTTGATGAAAAACTTTGCCGAAAAATATGCCCAACGCACAGGCACCTATTTTTGTGTCGATCCTTCGGTAACGGCAGTTGTGATCGAAGGCCTCGCTAAACATAAAGAAGAATTGGGTGCGCCCCTCTGTCCCTGTCGCCATTACGAAGACAAAAAAGCGGAAGTTGACAATGCCTTTTGGAACTGCCCCTGTGTCCCCATGCGGGAGCGTAATGATTGCCACTGTATGCTCTTTATCACCGAAGACAACGACTTCGCTGGCGATAAGCAGGAAATTGAACTGGATTACGTCAAAGAAGTAGCGGCGAGCATGAAAGGATAGAGCCGATGACAATTCCAGAGACTTTTTTCGTGGGGGTAGAGCAACTAAATACTCAACAGTTTTATGCGTGCCACGATACCCTTGAGGCTCTGTGGTTTGAGGCTATGGAGCCAGAAAAGTCTCTTTACCAAGGTATTTTGCAAATTGCCGTGGCTTGTTATCACCTCAGTAATGATAATCTCAGGGGCGCGACAATTCTCATGGGAGAAGGGCTACGTCGCCTCCGCCAGACGGAAGAAGAAGTTTATGGTGGCCTGAATCTCGTGGACTTTATTCAGCAGGGAGAGGTGCTGCTCGCCAGTTTGCAACAGTTGCCCATGGCAGAGGTGACAACTTTTTATCAGGCGCTCCAAGCAGAGAATCGTTTCCCACGCCTCAATCCCGTTTAGGTTGTTTCTTCTCTAAATATTAAAGTGCCAAAAGATGACTAGCGATACGGTGGGCCGCCCCAGCCGTACCCATGCGTTCCTGGCCGTTGATGGCGATCGCCTGGAGTAAATCAGGATGACTCAGCAGAAAATCCACTTTATCAGGAACGGCGTTGGGGCGAGAACAAAGAAGCACGGATTCTCCCAGGAGCCGGGTTTGGGCTTCAGCGAAGGCCGGGGTAAATTGGGGGCCAGCACCGACGATGGTCAAAGCAGGCTTTCCAAGGCCAACAAATTGTTCGGTGGCCGTACCCGCCATGGCGATCGCCAAATCAGCACAGTGCAAACTTTCGGCATAGCGATGTTGGGTGAAGACAAGCTGAGCTTTATTTTGCTGGAAAACCTGGGCTTCAGGATCACCAAACGTGAGTTCAGTGGGCTGGGAATCGAGTTTTTGCCAACCTAAAGAGGACAAACAGTCGAAGAATTCTCCTGGGTCGAGACTAGGGGCGATCGCCGCAATAAAATTCACCGCCTGGTACTTTTCCACAAATAATTGTGCGGCTTGAAGAATTTTTTGCCAATTGTGCAGGGCTTCCGGGGGGCGCGAACCGGGCAGTAAGACAAAAGTCAAAGTTTGTTTTGTTTCCTTCTGGGGCAAATTTTCAGGAGGTTCGAGGCCATCCATCATTGGGTTGCCTAAATTTACGGCGGGAATCTTGTAGGTTGTTAAAACATCGGTGGTGAGGCGATCGCGCGGATAAACAGCCACACATTTTTTCCGACTAAGCAGCCACCGTTCCCAAGGCAAATAAACTGATCCAAACCACTTTTCGAGGGCAGAAGTTTTTGGGAGCCAATTTCCCTGGCGATCGCGCAAATAATATTCTGATTTGGCTGTCCCCACAAAAGCATATCGGCAACCACTGAGCCAAGCAAAAATGAGCGGGACAATATCACCCACCGCAAGAATTAAGGACTTTTCTTTTCCTTGATTTTTCCAGCGTTTCACAGCCTGATATTGTTGCCAAGTGAGCTGCAGTAAACCCCCTTTAAGATCCCGCATTAATTGCCGATTATCCATATAAACAAACCCGCCAGAAGGCATTTGCTGGGTACGACCAATGATTGGTATATCTAATTTTTGGTAGGCATGACCTGTGCCAACAATAGGGAGCGCGGCGAGGCTCACCTCTGGGTTTTGGGCTTGGATGGCGCTGAGGATTTGGACGGCGATCGCATCTTCTCCGTGGCCATTACTGAGACATAAAATCCGCATCGGTTAACCCCCAAATAAAAACTGTTTTGTTTCTTGCACAAGCGTGTCTAAGCAATTACCTAAACTGTGGTCACTGTCGAGAGAAATCAACATTGTCCAGGGTCGATCTTTACAATAATATTCGCTTACTTGAATGGGTACTGTTTCATCATGAATGCCGTGGAGAATTAACGTTGATGTTGTATTTTTAAACGAATAATTCGCGTAAGTTTCTGCATCTTGAAAAAAGTTATAGTGGAGAGGAATTTCCCGCTGGTAGCTGTAGTGAAACACCGGACGATAAATTTCTTTTTGCCATTTTGCGATGGTGGTTTCGCCTAAGCGACGATGCCAATTGGTGGTGAATTGGAAAGCCGGGGCCAGTAAAACAATTTTTTTAATCAGTTCTGGACATTGTTCCGCCAGGATTGCCGCAGTAAGGCCCCCCAAACTTGAACCAATGATGTAACTGGGTTCTGTGAGCAGGGGTTTAAGCTGCGCCAGTTGTCGGGAAATGGTCAAGCCACTGAAATCGTCTTGATTGAGATCGGGAATAACGAGATCAGGGATATGTTCAGCAAAATATTGGGCTTTGCGGGATTGGGGACTAGAAGCGAAGCCGTGGAGATAGAGGGTGCGGGTCATCAGCCAGGGAAACGGACAGCACAGACCATCATCTAATATTTTGGGTGTTTGGGCGAAGGGCGATCGCCTTTCTATTCGTCATCAAGAGTCTCAAGAATCGCATTTTCATAAAGATCAGCCACAGCACATTCAAATTCAATACTGGGGGGCCAAAAGGTTTCGTCGAGGCCGTAGTCGCTGTAACCCCACATCCGCCCCGATTGCCGCTGGTAAAGGGCCACAGAAATTTGTTGACTGTCGATTAAAATATATTCCTGGAGGCTGGGAATTTGCCGATAGAGCTTTAGTTTACGGCTTTGGTCATAGTTGGCGGTGCTGGGAGAAAGGACTTCTACAATCACCGTGGGATGCTGAATCTCCTTTGCTGTGTGATTACCGTTTCCATTGCGGTACAAGCTTATTAGCAGATAAGGTTTAATGTTGGCAGAGGGGTTAGCCTGCGTTTTTTGTCTATGGTGTTATGAATCAGCCGGATTTTTTGCGATTACAAAAAGCCTTATCCATCGAAGCGGAACGGGGCTTTCAGGATCTCCAGGGCCATCAGCATCGTTTTAGTGAATTTCTTTGCTTGAGTTTTGGCGCAGTTCCCCCGGCAGGCATTGATCCGGATCAGCGACGTCGGTGGCAGGGATTTGCCCAGAAATTTGCTGATTACCCCGTGGCAACGTTAGGCGATCGACGTCTTTTGGTAGCTGGGGCGAGACGTTTTTTGCAGCAACTTAAACAAGAGCTAGAACAGCCAAGCCAGATTGCTCCCAAAGCGAAAGTGCCCCGCACCCAATCGGTTTGTGAAAGTAATGTCAAAAGTTCAACCTATGGCAAGAGAATTTCCCTAGATCAACCGTTGATGTATTTGCCAGGCATCGGGCCGAAACGCAGCAACCAATTGGCAAAGCTAGGTTTAGAGACGGTGCGGGATGCACTCTTTTACTACCCCCGACAGCACATCGACTATGCCAAACAGGTCAAAATCACTGACCTAGAAGCGGGAGAAACAGTGACCCTGGTGGGCCATGTGGTGCGTTGCAATATTTTTACCAGCCCGAAAAACCAGAAGCTCAGTATTTTCGAACTCTGGCTGCGGGATAGCAGTGGCCGCATTAAGCTCAGTCGTTTCTATGCGGGCACCCGTTACAGTAATCGGGGCTGGCAGGAAAAGTTGAAACGGCAATATCCCCAGGGGGTGGCGATCGCCGCGTCGGGATTGGTGAAAAAAAATAAATATGGCCTCACCCTCGACAACCCAGAAATTGAGGTGCTCGACAGCAGTGGCGCTGATATCAAATCCCTCAAAATTGGCCGAGTATTGCCCGTTTATCCCCTCACGGAAGGGGTTCCCGCTGACCTAATTCGGAAAGTGGTCATTAACTCTCTACCTGCCATTGCGCAGCTTAAGGATGCTTTTCCCACTGCTTTTCGGGAGCAACACAGCTTGATGAAACTCCAAGAGGCGATCGCCAATATTCATTTCCCAGAAAATGCCGAAATTCTCCAACGGGCGCGGCAACGGCTGGTTTTCGATGAATTTTTCTACTTGCAACTGGGTTTCCTCCAACGGCGGCAACAGGAAAAAGCCAGTCAGAAAAGTGCTGTGTTTATTCCCCAGGGGGAACTCATTGAGCGTTTTGAAAAACTGCTGCCCTTCCAACTCACCAACGCCCAGCAACGGGTGATCACTGAAATTCTTGCGGATCTGGCCCAGTCAACGCCAATGAATCGCCTTGTCCAGGGGGATGTGGGGGCGGGGAAAACTGTGGTGGCAGTCTTTGCAATCCTCGCCGCGATCCAGTCCGGCTACCAAGCCGCTCTCATGGCGCCCACGGAAGTCCTTGCCGAGCAGCATTACCGGAAATTGGTGGGCTGGTTTAACCTGCTCCATCTGCCCGTAGAACTGCTCACGGGTTCGACAAAAACGAAAAAACGCCGGGAGATCCACAGCCAACTGCAAACAGGAGAGCTCAAAGTTCTGGTCGGTACCCACGCCCTGATTGAAGATCCGGTGCAATTTCAAAATTTGGGTCTGGTGGTGATCGACGAACAACACCGCTTCGGCGTCCAACAACGGGGTAAACTCCTCGCCAAGGGGAAAGCGCCCCACGTCCTCACCATGACCGCTACCCCGATTCCCCGGAGTTTGGCCCTCACCCTCCATGGGGATTTGGATGTTAGTCAAATTGATGAACTGCCCCCCGGTCGTCAACCCATTGATACGCGGGTGATCAAAGGAGGCGATCGCCACAAAGCCTACGAACTGATTAAGCGGGAAGTAGCCCAGGGTCGCCAAGCCTACGTCATTTTTCCGCTAATTGAAGAATCCGAAAAACTCGAAGCCAAGGCCGCCGTCGCCGAACACCAAAGGCTCTCTGAGCAAGTGTTCAAGAGCTTTAACGTGGGTCTACTGCACGGCCGGATGAAATCCGAGGAAAAAGACGCCGCCCTCAATGCTTTCCGCGATAACCAAAACCACATTATTGTTTCCACCACCGTGATCGAAGTGGGGGTTGATGTGCCCAATGCGACGGTAATGTTGATCGAAAATGCTGAACGCTTTGGCCTCTCCCAGTTGCACCAGTTGCGGGGGCGCGTCGGTCGGGGTCAACATCAATCCCATTGTTTGCTCGTCACCAATAGTAAAAATCCTGATTCCCAAACTCGTCTCCGGGTGTTGGAGCAATCCACCGACGGTTTTTTTATCTCAGAGATGGATCTACGCCTGCGGGGCCGGGGGAAGTGCTGGGGACGAAACAGTCGGGGCTACCAGATTTTGCCCTAGCCAGTCTGACAGAAGATCAAGAGGTTTTACTTATTGCCCGACAAGCGGCAGAACAATTGCTCAAAATCGATCCTCTCCTCGAACAATATCCCCTGATGCAACAGGAACTCCAGCGCAAATACCAAAAATTGTTGGGGGCTGACGTCCTGACCTAGGGGGCAACATCGCTGGTTTTTTTCAGACAGAAACTCCCTCCTAAAATTAGGGAAGCGCCCAGAATAATATTTACGGAAAGCTCTTCTTGGAAAAAGACGATGCCACAGACAATAGTGCTTAAAATTTCGAGATAACAGAGTAGGGCTGTGGTCGAAGCTTTGAGTTTACTAAGGGCAGAAAAAAACAGCATAAAACCAATAATCCCGATGGAAATACCGTAAATCCCTCCCATGGTGAACTGAAATAAGTTGGGCCAAGGTTGAGTTCCCAGCAGAAAAGGAAAGGAAACGACGCCAGCCACGAGGTTTTGGTAAAAAATCAGCCGATACACCGAGAAATCAGCGGCTTTAACCTTGTACATCACCACGGTAGACGCTACCAAAACGGCAGCAATGAGAACGCTGGTAAGACCTAAAAAGCTCCGGCTCGATAGACTAATTTCCGCATCAGCGTAGATGACGATGATCCCCAAAATGAAGCAGGGCAATAGCCACAGGTTACGGCGGGGAATTGTTTCTTTGAGAAAAATCCAACTCAATAGGGTCGTAAATAGGGGCCAGGTGTAGAGGATCACGACGGCACTGCTGAGGTCGGCATAGCTAAAGCCAATGATGTAGCACAGTCCCCGCACGGCATCGAGAAAGGAGATAAGCAACAAAAAAGGAGTTGCGCCCCAAAAAAGAGGTTCCCGACGGTAGAGGAATAAACCTGAGACGAAGATTAGGGGAATGCCCGCCCGAAAAAAGGTCATCACGAGGGGAGACAAAGCGGCCAGTTTGATAAAGACGCCGGAGGTTCCCAAAATCAGGGTGGCGATCGCCAATTGCAGTACAGGACTCATCAAAGGTTTTTAGACAGTGTAGAAAACAGGCCACAGAGACCGACCTATGTAAGGTAACCCCCAACAACCCCTAGCGCTAGCCCCTGACAAAATCAAAAACAACATGATCGCCCAAAAATAGTTAATTAAATTCTCAATAATATTGAAAAACTCTTTTATTAGTAGATTGTACTTAAACGAACCTGTTATCTTAGAAAAGTTGAAATAACAGTGATTACATGCAAGCGCTGGAGCACACTATGACACAGACTTTCACTGCCCAGGATGCCTTTCGGGCTGCCTACGAAAACCGCTACACCTGGGATCAAGATTTTCCCGGCTTTACTGCCACCGTTACCTTTACCCACGGCGACCAGAGCTACACCGGCACAGTAGCCATCAAAGCCGATATGTCCTTTGAGGTCACAGGGATTGAAGCCGAAGCAGCAAAAAAAGAAATCGAAGGTCAACTGTGGGAAATCACTGTCCACCGAGTACGCCGCTCCTTTGAAGACAGCCACGGCAAAAATAGCTTTGAATTTGGCGAAAAGTTTGCCGACGGTGCCCAGGAAATCCAAGTGACTGGCGCGTCCATGGGAAATTCCTACAAAATCAAAAATAATGTCGTTACCTTTGTGAACCGCAAGATCCGCGACATCATCGTTAACATCAATACCTTTGACGTGCTCAATACCGACGAAGGCTATCTTTCTTTGGGCTATGATTCGGTCTATTTTGATGCGGCCACCAAAGAACCCAAAGCGGGTAAGAGCCTTTTCCGAGATAGCTTCGAAAAAGTTAGCGGTTACTATGTCCTCACCCGTCGGGAAATTACTTACCTAGAAAACGATCAAGAAGTTGATAAAAAAGTGTTTACTTTCACTGATATTCAATTCTAGGGACGAAGCTGAGCATAATGTTTTCTCCTGGTGATCATTGATCATCTATCTCAGGTGAACACAAGGCCGTTCCGAGGGGACGGCTTTTTTTGGTTTAGACAATGGCCTCACCATTTTTTAAACGTTTGAGCTTGTACTCAATGGCTTCGATAACGGTCTCAATCACGAAAACACGGGCATAAAGTTTGTCATTGGCCGGCACAATCGTCCAGGGGGCGGCGGGGGTACTGGTGCGGGCGATCGCCTGATTAATGGCTACCGCATATTGATCCCATTTTTCTCGGTTGCGCCAATCTTCGTCGGTCAGCTTATATTTTTTGAAAATATTGTCCTGTCGTTGCTCAAAGCGTTTTAGTTGTTCATCCGGGTCAATGTGGAGCCAAAATTTTACAAGCACATAACCCTTATGAATTAGCTGGGCTTCAAACTCATTGATTTCGCGATAGGCCCGCTTCCATTCCGTTTCCGTCGCAAAGCCTTCAACCCGTTCGACTAAAACCCGCCCGTACCAACTGCGGTCGAAAATGCCAATCGTCCCCATGCCTGGTAAATGGCGAGAAAAACGCCAGAGGTAATGGTAACGGTTTTCTTCTTCGGTAGGCGCACCAAAGGCATCCACTTTGTAGCTACGGGGATCAAGGACATCAGTTAAGCGTTTAATGGCCCCCCCTTTGCCCGCAGCATCCCAGCCTTCAAACAACAGCAGAACTGGTAATTTTTCTTGGTGAATCTTGAGTTGCAGTTGCCGTAATTTAATTTGGGCCGCCCGGAGACGTTTTTTGTAGTCTTTGTCCTCTAGTTCTAGGCTTAAATCCACCTTGGCAAGAAAGTCTGGTTCCGTGGGCAAGAGTTGGGACTGGGGACGAATATGAACCGCTTCAGGAATGGTGATTTTGCGGCGATCTAAGGCTTCGACAATGGTCGCTACCAATTGGGAGAGCACTTTGATTTCCGACCACCGGTAATCGTTGCCCTCGACAAGAATCCAGGGAGCGGCACCGGTGCTGGAGTAGATCAACATTTCCTCCGCGAGGTGCCGATATTCTTTGTAGTTTTTCGCTTGTTGCCAATCTTCCGGACGCACTCGCCAGGCTTCTAATTCATCGGCTTCGGCACTTTTGAGGCGTTTTTTTAATTCTTTTTGGGACAGATGAATCCAAAATTTGGCGATCGCCATGCCATCATCCACCAGCTGCCGCTCAAAAGCATTAATTTCCCGCGTCACCAGGGGCACTTCCACCGGATCCAGCCGCTCAAACAGACGATCTTCGAGGACGTGGGTGTACCAACTGTGGTAGAAAAAAGCGATGCTCCCCTTCGCCGGGAGCTTATGCCAAAAGCGCCAAAGGAATGGATATTGCTTCTCACGGGCTGAGGGTTCAAAGATCGGTAATACCGAAAACCCACGGGGATCCATGTAGTTGGTCATTTTTTTGACTAAAGCGCCCTTGCCCGCCGCCGCCCAGCCTTCGAGGACGACCGTTACGGGTAATTGGTGCTGCCAACAGGCATTTTGCAAAGACCGCAATTGCTGCATCAGCTCCTCTAATTGTTCTTTGTAGGTGTCCTTTGCTAGGGTTCGCTTTAGATCAAGGGTATTTAACACGCGCCTTTTGCATTCCAAGAGTGCTTCACTACAAATTATGAATAAGGACACCCCGCGCCATGGTTATCGTGACAAAAACTGTAATGTGAGGGGGCTGACTTTTCCCGTAGGGCGATCGCCCCATTTAGACCTCACCAGAAAGTGAGCTATTCTGAAAAGAAAACGTGCGAAAATAGCGCCTAACAGCCAATCACCTTGTATTCGTTGTATTGTTTCATTCTGCACATCCTGGCAAGATTTCATGGACATTGAAGCTTTTAGCGAGCTTTTTCCCCTCTTTAGCACCGCAAACCCCGAAACCATCGAATGGCTCCTGTCTGTCACCACCGAGCATGACTATCCCGCAGAACGCACCGTCTTAATGGAAGACTCCTGGGGCAATGCCGTCTATTTCATCGAATCCGGCTGGGTTAAGGTGCGCCGCCTCACAGGGGACGATGAAACCGTGACCCTCGCAATTATGGGCAAAGGTGATTTTTTTGGGGAAATGTCAGTACTAGATGAATCGCCCCGTTCCACGGATGTGGTGGCCCTTTCGCCGGTCAAACTATTCAGTGTTTCGGCCCAACGTTTTATCCAGCTACTGTTTAAAGACCCCCAATTGCACCACAAAATGCTGCAACTCATGGTGCGTCGTCTTCGTAATGCCAATGCCCGGTTTTCTTGGCGTAAGCAGCCTCCCGCCCTCAAGTTAGTCAAAACTCTCCTCCTGCTGGCAGAAAACTACGGTCAACCCACGGAACAGGGTCTAGAAATTATTCAATTGTCGGTGTCTGACCTGGCCGATGTGGCTGATATCAGCACGAAAGAAGTTGAGATGATTCTGTCTAAACTGGAAGGGAAAGGGTGGATCGAAATGGGTGAAGGTCGCATTCATTTGATCAACTTTAAGCAACTGACAAATTTAGCCAACCGAGCATAGGAGTAAATTTTTTCTGATGGTTCACACGGCAACTTCCATGGCAACGCCAGCCCCAAGCGCGCAAAATACGGTGGCGATCGCCTATCAAGTGGCAATGCCCCAACCCCAAACCCACCTATTTGAGGTAACCATTCACATTAGCCAATGGGAAGCCGCAGTTTTGGATCTAAAAATGCCCGTATGGACGCCTGGCTCCTATATGGTGCGCGAATATTCCCGCCATCTCCAGGATTTTCGGGCGACTACAGCGGCAGGTGTTGACCTCAGTTGGCGCAAAGTGACGAAAAACCACTGGCAAGTTGAAACCACTGACACCTCAGACATCCAAGTCCACTATCGGGTTTTTGCCAATGACCTCACCGTCCGCACCAATCACCTCGATGGAACCCACGGTTATTTCAACGGTGCGGCTTTATTTTGCTTTATTCCGGGCTACCAAGACCAAGCTTGCACTCTGACCGTCGAACCGCCCCACATCGCCTGGGAAGTGAATACCACCTTGCCTCTGATCGAAGACCAGGAAAATTGTTTCTGGGTCGAAAATTTTGATGTGTTGGTGGATAGCCCTGTGGAGGTGGGTCTCCATGAAAATTATGAGTTCCTCTGTGAAGGGAAGCCCCACCGTTGGGTCGTTTGGGGGGAAGGCAATTTTGAAGCGGAAAAGGCGATCGCCGATACCAAAAAAATCATCCAGACCGAGGCCAAAATTTTCGGCGGTGAGTTGCCCTACGACGAATACATGTTTTTGTTGCACCTGTCCGGCAGTGGCTATGGCGGCCTCGAACATAAAGAAAGTTGCTCTTTAAACTATCCCCGGTTTGGCTTCCAAAAATCTGACCAGTACAACCGCTTTATGCAGTTGGTGGCCCACGAATTTTTTCCACCTCTGGAATGTGAAGCGCATTCGCCCTAAGGAACTCGAAACCTTTGACTACGAGACAGAAAATTACACCCCTTCCCTTTGGTTTGCCGAGGGTGTGACCAGTTACTATGATCTGCTCATTCCGTTGTGGGCCGGCATCTATGACAAGGCCTTTTTCCTTGAAAGCCTCAGCAAGGACATCACCCGCTACCTCCTCACCCCTGGGCGTTTGGTACAGCCCCTGGCCGAATCGAGTTTTGATGCCTGGATTAAACTCTACCGCCGCGAGGCCCATAGCAACAATAACCAGATGTCCTATTATCTCAAGGGTGCTCTGGTGGCGATGCTGCTGGATCTCAAAATCCGCGATCGCCACCAAAACCAAAAATCCCTAGATGATGTGTTGCGGATCATGTGGGAAAAATTTGGCAAACCAGAAATCGGCTTTACCCCGACCCAAGTAGAACAGATAATTAGTGAGGTGGCGGGCTGTGACCTGAGCGACTTTTTCCACGAATTTCTCCACACCACGGCAGAACTTCCCCTCGGCGCAGCCCTCGAAACCTTCGGCCTACAGATCAAACCCATCTACACCAACAAAGATCTCCCCTACCTGGGTCTCACCGTCACCGACCAAAACAATCGCACCCTAGTGCAAACGGTCAATGTTGATTCCCCGGCCCACCAAGCGGGCATTGATCCAGAAGATGAACTCCTGGCGATCGCCAACTATCGCACCAATGCCGAACAACTCAACCATCGCCTTCAGAACTACCAAGCAGGTGATACAATTTCGATCACGATTTTTCACCAAGACCAACTGAAAACCCTTGCCGTCACCCTCGCTGCCCCCCAACCGAGCAGTTATCAAGTCGTGAAAAATCCCCAAGCCTCTGCCAAGCAGTTGCAAAACCTCAAGGGCTGGCTGAATCCCAAAGATTCAGGTGCGGTAAGATAAATTCCTTGCTTCATTGTTCTTTCTGTAATTCATTTCGCACCCTACCGTTTGCCCCCAACCCATGCATAATTTCCTTCCCACTGCCTATTTCCAAGGAAAATTTGTTCCCTTCATTGATGCAAATATTTCCATTGCAACCCACGCACTCCACTATGGAACAGGGGCTTTTGGGGGCTTACGGGGTATTCCTGATCCCGCCGACGCAAACCAAATTCTTTTATTTCGTCTCGAACGCCACTGCCGCCGTCTTAGCAACAGCGCAAAATTTCTCCATTTCGATCTCCCGGCTGACAAAATTGAACACGTCATTGTGGACTTCGTGAAACAAAATCGGCCCACAAAATCTTTTTACATTCGCCCCTTTGTTTATACTTCTGATTTAGGCATTGCCCCCCGTCTCCACAACATTGAAAAAGATTTCTTCGTCTATGGCTTAGAACTGGGTGATTACCTTTCCCCCGACGGAATCGCCTGTCGCATCAGTTCCTGGACACGCCAAGAAGACCGGAGTTTTCCACTCCGGGGCAAAATTAGCGGTGCTTACATTGCCTCAGCCCTGGCCAAAACCGAAGCCGTTGCCTCTGGATTTGACGAAGCATTGCTGATGAACTCCCAAGGGAAAGTTTGTGAAGCATCTGGAATGAACGTCTTTATCGTCCGCGATGGCAAACTGATCACCCCTGGTTCTGACCAGGATATTCTCGAAGGCATCACCCGTGACAGCGTCGTTACCCTTGCTAAACATCTGGGTATCGACGTGATCGAACGCCCCATTGATAAATCAGAGCTTCTAATTGCCGATGAGGTCTTTTTAAGTGGGACAGCGGCCAAAGTCACCCCTGTGAAGCGAGTCGAAAACTATACCTTACCCACGGAACGGCCCATCACTGAGAAATTGCGAGAAAAACTAACGGCAATCACAGAAAACCGCGATTCGGAGTTTAGTGACTGGGTTTATAAAATCAGCCTGGCTTAAATTCTGTATTGTTTTCGCAAACTTAAATTCATTCAGTAGCATCAGAATATCAACAAAAATTTCTATCATGAAAAGTAATTTAAATGATGATCTAAAGTGTCCTGCATGTTACGGGCGAAATGTGTGTTTGTTGGAGTCTGGACTTTACAAATGTAATATATGCAATTACGAAGGAAGCTATGAGGAATACAAGCTAATAGAGAAAGATAATACAGAATATGATTGGCATAAAAAATTTAAAATCTATCAGCATCCTAATTCTCAATATCGACTGCAAGCTATAAAGAAAGGGTTTTCATGGCCTGCTTTTTGGTTTGGAATATTTTGGTTACTTTATCACCAGATGTGGAAGCAGGTTTTTTGTATTGTGTTCTTATCCTTATTATTTGGGGCTCTTTCTACTTCTGCTGAAAATGAAGATGAAATAAGAGCTATCAATTTATTTGGTAGCCTTACAGGTCTAGGTATCGCATATATTTTAGGAAGCGAAGGTAATAGGTGGCGTTCCAATGAATTAGAGCTCAGGGGATTTGAACATAAGCAAACGGTGGAAGCTAATCATCCAGATTCAGCAATTGCTTTTTATATCAAAGAGAAGAATTTGAAAGAATAATAAACATCACATCTTGTTAAAAGCATTGTTGATCATAAAGCTATGATCAAAGTAATGATTTGGACAATATGAACGTGGAGATTATTCGTTTACCAGCTTTTAACGATAACTATATTTTTCTCTTGGTTGATCGAGCTACAGGGGATTGTGCGGTTGTTGATCCAGGCGACGCTGAGGTTGTCCTGGAGTATCTAAGTAAAGAAGATTTAACGCTTAAGACCATTCTGATTACGCACCATCACGCTGACCATGTGGGTGGCAATCGTCAACTATTAAGTCATTTCCCCGCAGCGGCTGTGTATGGTAGCGAGATAGATTTACAAAGAAGACGTATTCCAGGCCAAACGGTGAGCCTTAAGGCTGGTGATCACTTAGATTTATTTAATCGCGCCGTCGAAATTTTGTTTGTACCAGGCCATACCCAAGGTCACATCGCCTACTATTTCCCTCCCCTACAGCCCGAAGACAGTGGCGATTTATTTTGTGGCGATACGCTGTTTGCCAATGGCTGTGGTCGTCTCTTGGAAGGAACGCCTGCTCAACTTTTTGCCTCGCTCCAGCAAATTTGTGATTTGCCGGATAACACGAATATCTGGTGCGCCCATGAGTACACCCTGAAAAATATTAAATTTTCCTTGACGGTTGATCCAGAAAATGAGGCTCTTCAGAGACGTTTTCAGCAAGTGCAGACCCAACGACAACGCCAGGAACCGACCATTCCAACGGTGTTAGCTTTAGAAAAACAGACAAATCCTTTTTTGCGCTGTGGCGATCGCCAACTGCAAGCTAACTTAAAAACAACAGATCCCCTGCGAGTTTTTACAAAATTGCGCGGCAAACGGGATCTCTTTTGAAGTTTAAACTGGTGGCAGCGACTTCCATAAAAAAATTCAACCATACCCCAGGGGAACGATTGCGGATTTGCTAAAACCGTTTACAGTGAGGATCAATCCCCTAAAATAAGGCTCAATTTATAGTTTTCTCTTCTTTTTTCCTGAAAAGTAAACCCCAGGGCCTCCGATCAGGAGCAAGGTATCACACACGACATTTCTCCCCTATCCTCTTTGTCACAATCATTTCCAAACGCCCACCACGTCCTATAATCTCCCTCGGATTACCCTACCCTGAGCTAGCCTTGTTCCATATCGCCAAACAAAAAATTTCTTTAATAAACCTCTAATCGATTTTCGGTAATTGCCATAATGCCTACTCTCCTCACTCCAGACCAGATCAACCAAATTGTTTCTAACCACCACGACAACCCCCATGCTGTCTTGGGTTGTCATCCCACCAACGACGATCCCAATCCGAAAACCTGGTCAATTCGCGCTTATTTACCTTCTGCTAGCCAAGCTTGGGTGATTGATACCCCTTCCCAAACGGAACACCCGATGACAACGGTGCATCATCCCCACTTTTTTGAGTGCACCCTCCAGAGTGAAACGACGCCGAAATATCAACTGAAGCTCCAAGAAGGCGATCGCCAACACATCATCAACGATCCCTATGCCTTTGCCGAAGCCCCCCACATTAGCGATCTCGATCTCCACCTCTTTGCCGAAGGGAATCACCACCGCATCTACAACAAACTGGGGGCGCACCTCGTCGAAGTCGATGGCATCAAAGGCGTTTACTTTGCCGTTTGGGCGCCCAATGCCCGCAACGTCTCCATCCTGGGCGACTTTAACAACTGGGATGGTCGCAAACACCAAATGCGCCGTTTAAACGTTGGTATTTGGGGAATTTTCATTCCTGACCTCGGCCCCAACACCAAATACAAATACGAAATCAAAAACCAACACGGCCACATCTACGAAAAATCAGACCCCTATGGCTTTCTCCGGGAAGTGCGCCCCGACACTGCTTCCATCGTTGCTGACCTCGACCAGTACCAATGGCAGGATCACGATTGGCTAGAACAACGTGCCAAACAAGATCCCCTCAAAAATCCTGTTTCCATCTACGAACTACACCTCGGCTCCTGGCTCCATGGTTCCGCCACCGAAAAAATGCGACTCCTTTCCGGTGAAGTCGATCCCATTCCTGTGGGCGATCAAAAACCCGGTGCCCGCTTCCTGAGCTATTACGAACTGGTTGATAAGCTCATCCCCTACGTTAAGGACATGGGCTACACCCACATCGAGCTACTGCCTGTCGCTGAACATCCCTTTGACGGCTCCTGGGGCTACCAAGTAACCGGCTACTATTCCCCCACTTCCCGCTTTGGCAATCCCGAAGACCTGATGTATTTCATCGATCAATGCCACGCCAATGGTATCGGGGTGATCGTTGACTGGGTTCCTGGCCATTTCCCTAAGGATGCCCATGGTCTCGCTTACTTCGATGGCACCCATCTCTACGAACACGCCGATCCCCGCAAAGGTGAGCACAAAGGCTGGGGCACCCTGATCTTTAACTACAATCGCAATGAGGTTCGCAACTTCCTGATTGCCAATGCCCTATTCTGGTTTGATAAATATCACATCGATGGCATTCGGGTCGATGCAGTGGCATCAATGCTCTACCTCGACTACGACCGGGAAGATGGCGAGTGGCTTCCCAATGACTACGGCGGCAACGAACACCTCGAAGCCGTAGAATTTCTCCGCCAAACCAACAATCTCATCTTCAAATACTATCCAGGGATTATCTCCGTTGCCGAAGAGTCCACCGCTTGGCCCATGGTTTCTCGTCCCACTTATCTCGGTGGCCTCGGCTTCAACCTCAAGTGGAATATGGGCTGGATGCATGATAATCTCAAATACTTCAGCATGGATCCTTGGTTCCGGCAGCACCACCAAAACAGCATTACCTTCAGTATGTGGTATCACCACAGCGAGAACTACATGTTGGCCCTTTCCCACGATGAAGTCGTTCATGGTAAGAGCTCGATTATTGGCAAAATGCCGGGGGACGAATGGCAGAAATTTGCCAATGTGCGGGCTTTATTTGCCTATATGTTTACCCATCCTGGTAAAAAGACCATGTTTATGAGCATGGAATTTGGCCAATGGAATGAGTGGAATGTTTGGAGTGACTTGAGTTGGGATTTGCTGCAACATGAACCCCACGCCAAACTCAAAGGTTTCTTCGGGGCATTAAATAGTCTCTATAAACAGGAACCGGCCCTTTACGAACGGGATTTTGAAGAGGAAGGATTCCAATGGATCGACTGCTCTGACAATCAAAATAGTGTTCTTTCCTTTATTCGACGGGCAAAAGATCCCAATGATTTTTTAGTTGTGGTCTGCAATTTTACGCCGCAACCCCATAGCCATTATCGAATTGGCATTCCAGAAGAGGGCTACTATCAAGAAATTTTGAATAGTGATGCCGAAACCTTTGGGGGGAGTAATCTGCTCAACTTCGGTGGCGTCTGGACTGAAGACTGGAGTTTCCATAATTTTCCTTATTCGGTTGACTTGTGTTTGCCGCCCCTCGGCGTGGTTGTCCTAAAAATTGATCGAGAAAAAACAGCCGCAATGCTTGCTCAAAAACAGGCCGATAAAGCCAAGGCTCTATCCGGCGAAATATAAAAAATAAAATTTTGTCGTTAGCTGTTGAACTATATTTACAGGGTCTGGGAGTTTGTCTCCAGACCTTTCTTGTTGGGTTTAAGAGAGACTGGATATGAATCCTCATCATTATCCCTTGTAATTTTTAGATGACCACCCATTTAATAAAGCAAAAGTAAGGTAGCACAAACCATGACACAACGCTGGACAGACGAAATGCTCGACAAGCTCGCCGATGACGTACAGGAGCTTACTGAAGCTATCAAAACCCAACGGGACGAACAAAAAGAATTGACCATCCGCTTTAATGCCTACCAGATGGCATCTCAATGGGTAGTTAATCTCGCCTTTGGCCTACTGGCAACTGCCACGATCACGACGATCATCACTGCGGTCGTCAAATAAAAATTTATTTCATCTAATAATTAAGAGGGTTTGAGACTATTTCTTGAACCTTTTTGGTTCTTTGCAGAGAAATTCGTGTGTTTAATTAGCCTCTATTAGGGCATAAAAAATAAAAAACTAGGAGTTCTACTTACGGAGCGAGTTCTAGGTCGATTTCAGCTATTAACAATAACAATAAGGTGGTACCCAGATTCGAACTGGGGAGTGGAGGTTTTGCAGACCTCTGCCTTACCACTTGGCTATACCACCGGGTCAACAGTTCGCTATTATAACAGGGCTTTTGTTCACATCACAACATTTTTTTCGTTATGGAAGTTATTCCCGCTATTGATCTGCTCGGTGGCCAATGTGTGCGCCTCTACCAGGGTGATTATCAACAGGCGCAAGTGTTTAATAATGACCCGGTTCAGGTGGCACGGACTTGGGCTGAGCAGGGGGCAACGCGGCTCCATGTGGTGGATTTAGACGGGGCAAAACAGGGAGAGTCGGTCAATCTAGGGGCGATCGCCAAAATTGCAGCAGCGATTGATATTCCTGTACAGGTGGGCGGTGGTCTCCGTACGGTAGAAAGTGTGGCGCAATTGTTTGATGTGGGTGTAGAGCGAGCCATTCTTGGGACGGCGGCGGTAGATAACCCGGATCTCGTGACAGAACTCTGTGCCAAATATCCTGGCCGGATTGCGGTTGGGATTGATGCCCGCGATGGAAAGGTAGCGACAAAGGGATGGTTGGAAACGTCGGCGGTTTTAGCGACGGATTTGGCGAAACAGATGGCTACCCAGGGCGTCGCTGCCATTATTTACACGGATATTCATCGGGATGGCACCATGGCTGGCCCTAATTTGGAGGCGCTGCGGGAATTGGCGGCCACCATTGAGATTCCGGTGATTGCGTCGGGGGGCGTGAGTTCTTTGGCGGATCTGGTTAATCTTGTGGCCCTTGAAGGGATCGGAGTCACAGGAGCGATTGTGGGCCGGGCGATTTATACCGGAGATATTAATTTGGCTGAAGCGGTGAAGGCGGTTGGCCCCCAACGTTTACAGGATGTTTTTCCGGATGATGGTACGGCGATCGCCTAATTTTCGTGTTAGATTGAGTCGTGAAATTGTAATGGAACAAACCACATCAAAAGCGATTCTAGAGTAAAGCTATATAGTGATCGACTGCACCACTTTATGCCATTGATATTTGTTGTAGATTTCTAATGTGTTTATGCTGAGACCCTTACGTAGATTAATCGGACATTCCTGGGTTCTTTCGGGGCTTGTATGGCTAGGAACCCTTGCACCTGCACAGGCAGCGGTTGATCTCCGGGTCGCTGTACGGCAGACGACGGCCAATCTCCAGGTGGGCAGTTCCACCAATGCTTTAATCAGAAATGGCCAAGGCCAAGTCCTCGGTGAAATTGCCGGAATGAGTTCCTTTGCGGTGGGACGCCAGGGTAATCAGTTGGCGTTTGACCGTTGGCGGGCAACTGAGGTCTGGATTGAGCCCCAGGGTGATGGCTATGTGTGGATTGGCGATCGCTGGTACCGGGGGCGCACCCAACTCCGGCAGAGTGGCAACGGAATTCTCGCCATCAATCACGTCGATCTCGAAGACTATCTCTATAGTGTTGTCGGCGCTGAAGCAATTCCCAGTTGGCCCCAGGAAGCCCTCAAAGCCCAGGCTGTCGCGGCCCGTACCTATGCATTAAAAAAACGCTCGGAAAATGCCGGGAAACCCTATGACCTAGACACCACAACGGCGACACAGGTCTACAAGGGTCTAAATAGCGAGTACAGCACAACCCATGCTGCCGTTAACGCCACGGAAAGTCAGGTGATGACCTATAACGGTAGTGTTATTCTGGCGGTATTCCATTCTTCTTCGGGTGGCCATACCGAAAACGTTGAGGATATCTGGAGTCAACCTCTGCCCTATCTCCGGGGGGTTGTAGATTATGACCAGTCTTCGCCAGTCTATCAGTGGAATAAAACCATTTCTGCGGCTCGCTTAGGGGAACTGGTTGGTGGTGTTGGTACTGTAAAGCAACTCATTCCCCAACGGGCTACCCCCCAGGGTCGGGTGATTACGATGAAAGTGATTGGCGATCGCGGCACCAAAAATATCAGTGGCGATCAACTGCGTAGTTTATTAGAACTGCGTAGCACTTTGATCAATGCCAGAATCCAACAGGGCGACGTTTATATCTACGGTAAAGGCTTTGGCCATGGCGTTGGTATGAGTCAATGGGGAGCTAATGGTTTAGCAGCCCAGGGCATTGATTACCAACAAATTCTGCGTCACTATTACCAAAATGCCACCATTGCCAAGTTGACGCCACGGTAACTGTCAGTTTTCAACGTGAAGTAAATACAAGATCTCAGGAGGGGTAAAATTCCCCTCTTTTTTGGTTTTCCCAAGGGCGATCGCCTTTCTTGTGCCTGTCACTTAATAGCCGAGATCTGTCGCCACCTTGTGGGCACAGGCAAAGCCAGAAAACGCCACAGCATTTAAGCCCTGTCCGGGGAAGGTACTATCGCCGACACAATAAAGTCCAGAGACTTCTGTTTTATTGACCCTGGGTGGAAAACCAGCAAAATTAAACATTCCCAATAATCCCAGGAGTTTGCGCTGGGGGATCGGCCCGTAGGAGCCATCGACCCGTCCGAGGAATTTGCGATGGGTGCGCGGTGTCCCCACTTCCATGTAGTCCAATCCCGCATCTAATCCTGGAAAAATAGCTTCAAGGCGATCCACGAGTTGCCAGGCGGCGGCTTCTTTTTTGGCTTCATATTCCTGGGGAGAAAGGCCTTGCCATTCGCTCAGCCAACTGGGGGTAAAGGTGTGAATGATGTGGTATCCCTCAGGGGCCAGACTCGGATCGAGGAGCGTCGGAATAGAAACAAAAATAGTACCCTGTTCGGCTTCCATGGTGTCCCAATTTTCGAGCAAAATGTGGTGGCATTCCGTCCCAGGAGGAAGAACATCGGCTTTGACACCGAGGTGAACGCTGAGAAAACTGGGGGATTTTTGGTAATTCTCCGTCCACTTTTCTTCAAAAAAGGGTTTATTTTCACTGGGGAGCAGTTTTTCAAAAGTATCCCAACGGGTGGCATTGGAAATGACTTTTTTGGCGAAATACTCGGTGCCATTGGCTAAGCGCACGCCGACGGCCCGGCCTTGGTCGGTGATGATTTCGTAGACATTTGCACCATATTGGATTTCACCACCATGGTGCTCTAAACCTTCAACCAGCTTGAGGGCGATTTGGCCCACTCCGCCTTCTGGATAGTTGATGCCCCCATAATGGCGATCGCTAAACACCATACCCGCATTAATCATGGGAGTCAGTTCAGCTGGCACCACTGACCAGCAGTAACATTCCATATCGATAAACTTCAGCAGTTCGGGGTCTTTAATATATTGACGGGCGAGATCCCCAGCATTTTTGGGTAAATATTTAAGTAACTCTAGGCAAGCAAAGGGTTTCTGCATAAAGACCCGCAGCAGGTAGCGAATTTCTTCGAGGGAAAGCAACTCAATGCTATTGAGGCAATTAAATACTTTCCAGCATTCATCATAAAATTTACGAATGCCCTTGGCTTCGTGGGGAAACCGTGCCGTTAACTCCGTTAAAAATTCTTCGTAGTCACGGTGTACCTTGACCTCAAGATCATTGGGGAGATGGTAATGAATTTGCACCGGATCTGGGATGGTCGGAATTGACATATCCACTGCGGCGAGGGCCCGGGTGAGGAGATTGGTGGTGCCGCGATCGCCAAAGCCAAAGATCATCGAAGCGCCCACATCAAACCGATAGCCCTGGCGCTCAAAATAACCCGCACTGCCACCGGGGATCACATAGCGTTCTAGCACCAGCACCTTGATCCCTTTTGCTGCTAATTGGGTTGCCGTGACGAGGCCCCCGATACCGGAACCAATGACAATCACATCGTACTGGGGAGCAGAAATGGCAGTTTTGGCGGTCATAAACGGTGAGGCTCGCAAGGTAGGCTAAATTTTGACTGTTACATAGTCTACCTTTATTTCCCTTGGGATTAGTAGGGTAGCTCTCCGGCGATGTTACGGCGACAGTTCTTTGTTGGGCATGGGCCTTTGTCACAAAAAAAGGCGGAAAACTTTCCACCTTGCTGTATCAGAACTATATTTATTTTTAATAAGAGATTTAGAGGGCACTGGGGCCAGAAAAATACTGAATTTACTCTTCGTCGTCTTCGGGGGAAGGATAAACAAAGCTAGAACGACCAGTGAGTACAGATTTGCCAAGGGAAAGGGCCTTTTGGGCTTCGATGGTTGCCTTACGCTTCCAGTGGGCCCGGCGTTGGTCACGCTTTGCCTTTGAGGTTTTCTTCTTTGGAACTGCCATGGGATTAACTACAGATTTTTACAGAATTACCATTATAAAATCTTCTCTCCCAAAAAGTAAGTCCTCCGTCAGAATCTCTTGAATTGTGGGGGTGAATGAAGGCGGGGTTTGTCACGGGTAAAGAAATCCATGCAAATCCCACCAGAGAGGAACCGAGCTTTTACAATCGAAATCGCATTTGTGTGTCTATTTGTCCAGGAGTCTTAACAGCAATGGTGTGGTATCGACGACGGCTATACCGTAATCCCCAAGCCTATGGGGTCGTGATGGAATGGTGGTTGGGTTGGGTCGATTTTGTGCAATGGTTTATTCCTCGCCCGGTGACGGGGAAAAAGACGCGGCGTCTGTATCGGCAGCTTTTGATCGAGGCGAGCTGGCGGCTTAATTTTGTGATGTTGACGGTCAGCTCCTGTATTATTGCCACCTTTGGGCTCATTAGTAATAGTACGGCTGTGATTATCGGGGCGATGCTGGTGGCGCCGCTCATGTTGCCGTTGCGGGGATTAGCTTTTGCCGCCCTAGAAGGGGAATTGAAATTATTTTGGCGATCGCTGTATTCGATTACCGGCGCAACCGCCCTTTCCCTGGCTTTATCCTGGATGATCGGCGTCGTCATTGGCATCCCTGATTTTGGCTCGGAACTGACGGCTCGGACGCAGCCAAATCTGATCGACCTTGGTATTGCCGTGGCCGCTGGGGGGATTAGCGGTTTTGCGAAGGTGCGCCGAGGGATTAGCGATGCCCTCGCAGGGACGGCGATCGCCGTTGCCCTGATGCCTCCCCTCTGTGTGGTGGGCTTATCCTTTTCCCAAGGTTATTTCAATTACTCCCGTGGTGCTTTTTTACTCTACCTAACAAACTTACTCGGTATTACCCTTGCCTGCATGGTGGTCTACATCTTGGCCGGTTATGCCGAGATCAATCACGCCCTGGGTTGGACGATGGCCCTAACCCTGATTTTGTTAGTACCCCTTGGGGCAAGATTTGTTCAACTCGTGCAACAGCTCCGCCTACAACAAACCATCACCAGCCAGCTCACAACTAAAACCGTCACTGTTGGTCAAGACGTTGAAAATGTTCGGGTGCGGGTTGACTGGACTTCTTCCCCGCCGATTATCTATGTCAATCTCCAGGCGAAAAAAGAAATTACCCCCAGACAGGCTCTCCTCGTTGAGGAATTCTTACGCAAGCGTAATCGGCAAATTTTTAAAATTGTGTTTCAGGTCAGTCCAATCCAAGAAGTCAAAGCCGATGACATCGATCCCCATGATTTAGATTTACCCCAATTGGACATGGCCCCACCACGCCAATAAAAAAGACTCCAATTGTCAACTAGAAATCCTTGAAAGATCAAGCTTTCCGCTTTTCTTCAACCTAACAACAACCGACAAAGAACGACCCTATCTAGCGCCAGTCAAAAGGTTTACCTGTTCTTAAAGTCAAGATGTCGCAGGACTGATAATATACTGGAGCCGAAGGTTTTGTATTCTAATGGTCTAGGCAAAACTGATAAAGCTGGCAAACGCGGAAACCCTCTCCATCGTTAAGCTCTTCTCAGATTTAAACAAGCCTCAACATTAGCTCCACCAAGTCATTCGGCAAGTGATTGACTATTTTCTTGACTCCCCGCATCCGGCCTAGATAAGCTGCTTTTCCAATGATTGAACTCGACAATGCAAACGCCACAGACTACGTTCTGCAGACAGAAAATGTCAGTGTCTATTACGGTAACTTCCTGGCGATCAAAGGCGTTTACCTCAACATTCCCAAAAATCAAGTAACAGCATTTATTGGCCCCTCTGGTTGCGGTAAAAGCACTCTGCTGCGTTGCTATAACCGTCTCAATGATCTCATTCCTTCTTTCCGCATAGATGGCGACATCGCTTACCACGGCAGTAGTCTCTACGGATCCGGTGTAGATCCAGTGGAAGTGCGCCGTCGCATTGGCATGGTGTTCCAGAAGCCAAACCCCTTCCCCAAATCGATCTATGACAATATCGCCTATGGGGCACGGATCAATGGTTACAAGGGCGACATGGACGAACTGGTAGAACGCTCACTGCGCCAGGCCGCTCTTTGGGATGAGGTTAAGGACAAATTGCGTCAAAGTGGCCTCGCCCTATCTGGGGGGCAACAGCAACGGCTTTGTATTGCCCGGACAATCGCCATTCAGCCAGAGGTGGTACTGATGGACGAGCCTTGTTCTGCTTTAGACCCGATTTCGACCCTCAAAATTGAAGAGTTGATCCACCAGCTCAAAGAGCAATACACGATTGTTATCGTGACCCATAATATGCAACAGGCTTCGCGGGTCGCTGATATGACGGCATTCTTCAACGTGAAGACCAATGATGATGGTACCCGCCAGGGCTATCTAGGGGAATGTGACCGCACGGAGGTTATTTTCCAAAATCCCCGGGAACAGGCCACCCAAGAATATGTCAGTGGCCGTTTCGGTTAATTTGAGGGAATGACTTTAGGGTCTGTTTTTCTCGCAACGCTACACTAAATTTTTGTCTCAGCCGTAACCCATGCCCGCTGTTGCCGGTAATGGGTTTTTTGTTTGTGATTGAATTTGTTACGGGTTGACCAAAAAAGACGGCACTTCGATAGGATAGGACAATCCTAGAGACTGAACATGAATTGGGCTTTGTGGGTTCATACCACGATTGAATGTTGAGCTGATATGTTTAAATGTGAGGACTTAGTATTGTCTTTGTTTAGCGACAATTTTTCTGCACTGATTTGGAATCCATGGCTGTTGCTCCTACCGTCACAATGAATCAACCTCAACATGTTTTTGTTGTCCAAGATGACACTGGACAACGGGAATATATTTTGACGGATGCTCGCTATTCTATTGGGCGTCGTAGTAGTTGCGCGATTCACCTCCAGTCTCAGTTTGTGTCTCGTCTCCATGCCACCTTAGTCCGGCATCTCACGGATGATCATGTTTACTATCGCATTGTTGATGGGGACGGTTTGCAGGAGGCGAGTGCCAATGGCATTTTGGTCAATGGGAACAAAGTGAATGCGGTCACACTCCAAGATGGGGATGTCGTGACGTTTGGCCCCCAAATTTTGGGTCGTTATGAACGGCGATCGCCGCGTGCTTCAAAGCGCACTCAGCCAGGGGAAGAAGATCCCTTTGACATTACGCTCATTGATCCGGCGATGTTAGCTGAGGATCAAGAACTGATGGCTGATGAAGAGGCAACACGTTTGTTTTAGGGTGGCCTTAACGGAAACGGGTGATAGTTGTTTGAGGTATTTTTTCCAGGAACGCAATGGTTAATTTTTCTGCTCCGAAAGCGGCTGGTTTGGCCCCTTGGTTTGATATTACGGCCCTGTTGTTGTGGGGAGCTTTGCTGCTCAAGTATGCGATTACAGGCCAGCTAGCTCTGTTGATCCACCCTAATTACTTCGGTTTATGTGTGGCGGCGGGGATCATTCTCCTTCTGCTGGGGTTGGGAAAATTACTACAACAGGTGCGTCCCCAAGTTAGTGGCGGGGAGTCGGTGCAGCACATTACGCTATTACCCCAGAATGTGGGGAGTGCTCTATTAATTGTGGTGGCGATCGCCGGATTTTTGATCCCGCCGACCATTTTGTCAAGCCAAACGGCGATTCAACGGGGTTTAACGGAAGAGTTGCCCCTCACCCGGAGCCAACCGGAAAGTTTTCGGGTCGGTACCTCCCCAGAGGAGCGGACGTTATTGGATTGGATTCGGACGTTGAATGTTTACCCGGAACCCGATGCCTATACGGGGGATCCGGTGAAGGTGAACGGCTTTGTGACTCACCTGCCCCAGTTGCCGGACAATTACATGATGGTGTCGCGGTTTGTGTTGACCTGTTGTGCAGTGGATGCCTATCCGGTGGGATTGCCCGTGAAACTCGAAGGCGATCGCCAAGCCTTTGCGCCGGACTCCTGGGTAGAAGTCACGGGGGAAATGATTACCGAGGATCTCCAACTCACCACAGAAGCTGAGGGTGATAATAATTTGCCCCAGCGTCAGTTGGTGATCCAAGCCAGTGCCGTCGAACCGATTCCCACCCCCAGAAATCCTTACGATTATTAGGTATAAGGGTGGTGTCGCGCTCTTAAATCTTCGATGGTTAATCCCGCCGCTCGCCGCCCATTTTTCGCTTTTTGGGGTCTGTTGGCCGTTGGTCTGCTGGGTTGCCAGGGGGGAAGGGGGCGATCGCCCCAGGATGAATCCATTCAGGTGTATTTTAATCAGCGTCAAGGCCGACGTATTAGTTACACCGAACCCTACCGCCAACTGAAACGCCCAGGGGATAACCTCGAAGCTATTCTAATCGAGGGCATTAACAGCGCCCAAAACACCATCGATATTGCGATTCAGGAGTTGAACTTGCCCCTGGTAGCTGAAGCTCTGGCCGACCAAGCCGCTGCGGGAATCACAATTCGCGTCATCGTCGAAAATAATTACCGTCAACCCTGGGCCACACCTGATTCGGCAGAAATTTTAGAACTCGATGAACGAGATCAGGGAAAATACCAAGAATTTGTCGCCCTCGCCGACGAAAACCAAGATGGCTTTTTGGATGCGGCAGAGACGGCTAAATACGATGCGATCGCCATTTTAGAACGGGCAGAGATTCCGATTTTGGACGACACCGCCGACGGTTCCAAAGGGAGCGGCCTGATGCACCACAAATTTATGGTGGTCGATGGGGAAACGGTGATCACCGGCTCAGCAAACTGGACATTAAGCGGCATCCACGGAGATTTCGCCAACCCGGAAACCAGGGGCAATGTAAACCACCTGATGCGGATCCAAGATGCGGTGATCGCCCAGGTTTTTACAGCAGAATTTGAGGAGATGTGGACAGGGCGTAAGTTTGGCGTCCAAAAGCTCCAGGAACCGCCCCAAACCTTTAGCGTGGGTAACAGTCGCGTCACCGTTCAGTTTTCGCCTTTCTCCAGTTCCCAGCCCTGGGAAAATACGAGCAATGGTCTCATTGGCAGCACCCTCGCCCAAGCCCAAGAGTCGATTAGCCTGGCCCTATTCGTGTTCTCTGAGCAAAAAATCGCCAATATTTTAGAAAAAGAAGCCCAAGCGGGCACTGCAATCCGCGCCTTAATTGATCCGAGTTTTGCCTTTCGGGAATATAGCGATGGACTGGATCTGTTGGGGGTGAATCTCAAGGAAAAATGTGACCCCTTTAATCGGCCCTGGGCTAACCCCATCCAAACCGTCGGCACGCCGAAATTACCCAAGGGGGACAAATTTCACCACAAATTCGCTGTCATCGATGGTAAAACCGTGATTACCGGCTCCCACAATTGGTCGGCTGCTGCCAACAACCAGAACGACGAAACTCTCTTAATTATCCAGAACGAGGCGATCGCCCAACAATTTCAAGCTGAATTCGATCAGTTTTATACCACGGCTTACCTAGGAATTCCGCCCTTTATCGCCAGCAAACAAAAACCGATTCCCGCTGACTGTACTGTAGCCGCCACCGATGGCCCTGTGAACCTTAATACCGCCAGTGCCATCGAACTTGAAACCCTACCTGGCATTGGCCCCAGCCTCGCCCAAGGAATTATCGAAGGCCGTCCCTACTCTGGTTTGACGGATCTGCAACGGGTGTCGGGCATTGGGGAAAAGAAAGCGGCCGACCTGGCCGGAAAAGTCACTTGGTAGAGACGCGTTATAGTACCCTTAGCCCTTTCTCTGAATGCCGTTGAGCGATTTATCTATGCGCCCAATTTTTAGTTTTCTGTGTAGTCTGCTGCTGTGGATTAGCCTTTGTTGGCCGAGCCTAGCCCTTACCAATGCCCAAATCTCTGAAGGCGATCGCCTCACCCAAACCGCGATCCAGGCGGCGAAAAAAGGCGATTTGTTTACCGCCGAGAAAATTTGGTCCGATTTAATTGAAGCATTTCCCCAAAATCCGGCCCTCTGGAGCAACCGAGGCAATACGAGGGCGAGTTTAAATCAGTTTGATGCAGCCCTCGACGATCTCAATGAAGCGATCCGCCTGGCCCCAGACCAAGTCGAACCTTACTTTAATCGCGGTGCGATCCTCGAACAACAGCAACGGTTTAGCGAAGCGATCGCCGACTATGACAAAGCCATCGAACTCGATCCCCAAGAGGCGATCGCCTACCACAATCGCGGCAATGCTTATGGCAGTTTGGGCAATTGGGAACAGGCCCGCCAGGACTACCAGAAAGCAACGGAACTGGATCCCCGTTTTGCCTGGGCCGCCGAAAGTTATGCCCTTGCCCTGTATCAAGTTGGCGAAAACAACCAAGCGATCCAGCGAATGAAAGGCCTGGTGCGCAAATACCCGATGTTTGCTGATGCGCGGGTGGCCCTGACGGCGATGCTCTGGGGTAACCATCAATTCGGCGAGGCTGAAAGTAACTGGGTGGCCGCAGCGGGTTTAGACGATCGTTACCGGGATTTAGAATGGTTAGAGGATATTCGTCGCTTTCCACCGAAAGTCCTTGAAGATTTAGATAATTTCCTTAATCTCCAGTAAATTTCAAGATTCTAGGCTGATTTTGCAGTTTGCAGCAGTTTAGCCCGCACCAGTTTAATCGCATCATAGCTGTATTTTTCCTGGAGGTACTCCCGCAACTGCGTTAAAGATTCTGCTCCCACGGTGGCGATCGCCTTTTCAATTTCCACTTGGGCGGCTGGTTTTACGAGGCGGTCTAGGTCAGTAATCTCGCCATTCTGGAGTAATGTTGCCAGGTGCTCGTTGATCGTCCCCGCCGTCAGACTGCGCCGCTTGGCAATTTCCGTGACCGAAAGGCCCTGTTGATAAAGCTGGAGGGTGAGTAACTGGGTGCCATTGACCTGGGGTTTTGGTGGCTCTTGGCTGGCGCAAAATTCCTGAATCGCCGTGAGGAAAGGCTCCCCATAACGCTGGTATTTCGCACTCGTTACCCCAGAAATCAAACAAAAATCTGCTTGGGTGCGGGGTCGCCGAGTTGCCATTTGCCGGAGGGTCGCATCGGAAAAAATCATATAGGGGGCAACCCAATTTGCATCGGCCAATTGTTTCCGCAGTTGTCGCAGTTGCCCAAAAAGAATTTCCGCATCGAGGCGACTTTCAGAAATCCCCAGAATTTCCTGGGCCGTTTGCCGCCGTTCCACAGCAATTTTCACTGTTTTCTGTTGTCGCAGAATCTCCCAACTGCGAGCGTTGAGCTTCAAGACCCGATAGCCATCGCTTGTTTCGGTCATCAAGCCCTGATGTAGGAGCGATCGCCCCAAATTTTTCCATGCTTCCTTAGGGTGGTCGAGGCCAATGCCATAGGTAGACAGTTGGTGGTGCCCGTTTTGAATAATTTTTTCTTTCTTGGAACCCCGCAACACATCGATAATGTAAGTCATGCCATAGCGTTCTCGACAGCGGGCAACACAGGATAAAAACTTCTGGGCCTCAATCGTCCAATCTTCGACGGGGCGAGGATTCTGGCAATTATCGCAACCGCCACAGTCCCCCGGAAATTGCTCCCCAAAATAGCTCAGTTGGATCGTCCGCCGACAATCGATCCCCTCGGCATAGTCGATCATCTTTTGCAGTTGCTGGTAGGCAATTCGTTTTTCCTGTTCGTCTTCCTTGAGTTCAATGAAATATTCGGCCCTTTTAATATCCCCTGCCCGATAGAACAGAGTACAGTGGGCAGGCTCCCCGTCCCGACCCGCACGACCCGACTCTTGGTAATAGCGTTCTAAATTGGTCGGTAAATCATAATGCACCACAAAGCGCACGTCGGGTTTGTTGATGCCCATGCCAAAGGCAACGGTGGCGACCATCACAGGCACATCATCCCGGATAAATTGCTCTTGATAATCCGCCCGTAAACGATCGGCCAGTCCTGCATGGTAGGGCAAGGCTTTAACGCCATCTTGTTTGAGGCGATCGGCCAACTCGTCTACTTTTTTGCGGCTAGAACAGTAGATAATTCCCGGTTGCCCACGCCGTTGACGAACATAGCGCAGCAGTTGCGTATAACTTTTCCGGTCTTTGGGAAGAACCTCGTAATAAAGGTTGGGGCGATTAAAGCTGGTGCAGTGAAAACTGGGGTTCTGTAGGGCAAGTTGATCAATAATATCTTCCCGGACGCGTTGGGTGGCGGTGGCAGTAAATGCCTGGCAAGGAGTCCGGGGGTAGCGTCTCCGGATGCGACTCAGTTGGCGGTATTCTGGGCGAAAATCATGGCCCCATTCTGAAACACAGTGGGCTTCATCCACCACAAAACCAGCAAGGCCAATGGTCTGATCTACATCTGTGAGCAGTTGCTGAAAGCCCTCGTTAAACAGCCGTTCTGGGGCAACGTAGAGCAGTTTAATATTGCCGTTAAAAATTGCCTGGATTCGCGATCGCGCTTGATCGAGGTTGAGGGTACTGTTTAGGAAAGTTGCACCAATGCCATTGTCTGTCAGGGCATCGACTTGATCCTGCATTAGGGCAATCAAAGGAGAAATCACCACCGTCAACCCCGGTTTCAGCAGGGCGGGCAGTTGGAAACAAAGGGACTTGCCCGCTCCTGTTGGCATCAGGGCGAGGACGTCGCGGTTTTCCAGGGCAGCGGTAATGACCGCCTTTTGGCCATGGCGGAAATTGTCATATCCGAAGAAGTGTTTGAGGGCGGCTTCTAGGGATGGGAACTGGGACATGGCGGCAACAAAACGAAAACAACTAGCCCCCTAATCGTACCGTGACCCAGTCTTTGAGCAGATCCAATAGGCTGAGGCCACCGTTGAAGAACACATAAATGACGGACACCATCAGCACGGCAATGACAACAGAGAAAACAACCCCAGCGCCACTGATCAAGCCATCGTCCTCTTGGAGGCCAAAAGCGGTGAGGAAAATCGCCATGGCCGGGAGGGTATTGGTGCCGGGAATGGGGATCATCATCGAGGTGGCCATCAGGGCAATGGTACAACCCATAACTGTGCGACCCAGGCGACTCTGGCAAACGATGGGAAATCGGGGGTGGGCGATCGCCTCAATTTTTTTGAGCCAAGGGAGACCTTTTTTCAGGATGCCCTGGGCCATGGTCGTTTTGACGGTTTTTCGTTGCCAAGCAACCGGAAGCCAGAGTTTTTTCCGCCCAAAAATCAACTGGAGGGCGATCGCAAAAATTAAAATCCCAAAGGGCGTCGAATAGCCTGGGGCCGGAATTGGCAGGGCCGACGGAAAAGCCAACAGTAGCAAAATGACCCCAAAGACTTTTTCCTCTGCGAGGGCGATCGCCTGGGCTAAACTAACGGTTTCACCACGGTCTTCTTCAAAAAAATAACGGTGCAATTCTTGGGAGAGGCGAGCCATAGCCAAATGTTACGCAGAGGGACAGCTACTGAGCATAGCGCAATGCCCGTCCGTTAATTGTGTTTACAAAAAAATCTCCCCACCGGGGGGAGATCGTCGAGCAAATTAAATGAAGACTTACTTCTGGGTTAAACGGGTCAACACTTGGTTAGAACGTTCCACAAACGCTTTCATCCCCTCCGCATCAAAGGCCTTCTGGGCCATTAATGCCAAATCATAAACGTGCTGACACATCATATCGATGGTTTCCTGGTTGGAGGCTTTGCCATCTGCTTGGATAATTGAACCCTGGCTGAGTTGGTAAATATTTTCGATCAAGGGGTGCGACAAATTAATCATCAACACATGATCTTCTGGGAATTGCATTGCCGTCTGTTGCATCATCGCCGTCATCTCTTGCAGACGTCGCATGGCCTCTGGTAAAAGCACCATTGCCGGGGGCGTTGCCGCTGTTTCTGCGGATTTAATCGATTGGGTTTTGATGTTGACCTTTGGTTTCCCAATCGCCTTTTCAAACAACTCTTTAATGACGTCGCCACGGGTTTTGTTGGTATTCGGGTCAACAATTTCACTGGCCTTATCGTCTTCTACGAGGCTTTGATCTAGCTCCGAGTCCACCCGTGAAAACTTCACATCGCTGTATTCCTGTTCTAGGAAAGGAATGAAGTAATTGGTATCAATAAAGGAGTCCATGTAAAGGACTTCTAAACCTTGGTTTTTGTACAGTTCAATGTAAGTGCCCTGGGTGCTGGGATCGGTGCAATAAAAAACGCGATTTTCGTGCTTTTCTTTATTGCGCTCTAAATAATCCTTGAGGGTTGTGTAGGGGGCCGTAGACGTTGCCTGGGTGTCTTCGGATTTCACGTCTTCCCATACATCACCGTCATTGCCCTGTACTTCTACTTTCGGCGTTGTCGCTGCTGTTTCTGGTTGGTGGGTTGTGCGGTAAATGAGGATGTCTTCGACTTGTTTTTTAAACTTCTCATCGCGGATGCTACCGTACTTCACAAAGGTGCCGACATCTTCCCAACTTTTAACGTAGTCACTATAGCTTTCGTTGTAGAGGGACTTCAGGCGATCGCCAACTTTTTTGGCGATGTAATCGGAGATGCGGCGCACTGTCCGGTGGTTTGTTAAGGCACTGCGGGAAACATTGAGGGGAATATCGGTGCTGTCCACAACGCCCCGCAACGGCATCAGAAATTCAGGAATGACTTCTTCGCAATGGTCACTGACAAAAACCTGATTACAGAACAGCTTAATTTGTCCTTTAGTAACATCAATGTCCGGGCGCAATTTCGGAAAATAGAGAATGCCATTGAGCAAGAAAGGATAGTCCGTATTCAAGTGAACCCACAGTAATGGGTCTTCTTGGAAAGGATAAAGATAGCGATAAAATTCGAGGTAATCTTCGTCGGTTAAATTCTGGGGAGATTCTTTCCAAATGGCCCGCTGTTTGTTGATTTGTTCCCCTTCAAAGCGAATGGCAACGGGCATAAAATCAGAATAGGTTTTGACCAATTGGCGAATCCGTTGGGATTCTAAATATTCTGTTTCCTCATCCATCATGGTGAGGGTAATGGTCGTGCCGATGCTGGTTTTGTCACTGGCACTCAGTTGAAATTCGGGGGAACCATCACAGCTCCAATGAACCGCTTCCGCACCATCTTTGCAGGAAAGGGTATTAATTTCTACTTGGGTGGCCACCATAAAGGCGGAATAAAACCCTAAACCAAAATGCCCGATTAAATCGTTCGCATCCTTGCCATATTTTTGAATAAATTCTTCGGCACTCGAAAAGGCGACTTGGTTAATATATTTCTTAATTTCTTCGGCGGTCATCCCAATGCCGTTATCGGTGATGGAGAGTTGTTTTTTCTCCTTATTAACGTCAATAATGATTTCCCCATCGGGCACATCAACGCTACTTTCACCGGCCATTTTTGCCATTTTTCGCTTGGTGATCGCATCGGCGGCATTGGAGATGAGTTCCCGTAAAAAGATCTCGTGGTCGGTATACAGAGATTTTTTGATTATCGGGAAAATATTCTCGGTATGGATTGTAATATTGCCTTTTTCGAGGACTGCCATAGGTCGTATGCTTCCAACTTGGTCTAAGGATTCGTCCTCTATTTTGCCGGAACTTGGGAAAACCTCAAGGCGGCGATCGCCCCCATCCCCAGATGCGGATTTCCGTATTTTCCTGATTCCTATGGCTTCTTTTGGAGCTGTTGTAATACCCAATTCACCCCATCTTGGAGATCCTTGGCGACATAATCGGGCTTGGTGTGGTGTTGGTACTTGCCGCTGAGGACTTTTTTACCGTAGCCTGTTTGGACCAAAATTCCCCGGAGGCCAGCGTTGTGGGCGAGGTCAATATCCGTCGCCTTGTCCCCCACCATAAAACTACGGCGTAAATCTAAATCATGTTCCCAGGCCGCTGTCACCAACATTCCCGTATTCGGCTTGCGCCAGGTGCCCCACTGGGTAAAGTCTGGGTGGGTGCCCCCGGCTGACTGGCTTAAATAAGGGCAATAATACAGCGCATCGAGGTGGGCCGCTGCTTCTTGGTTTAGGAGGGTACACAGTCTGGTGTGGAGGGCTTCTACATGGTCAATGCCGTAGTAGTCCCGGGCTGGCCCCGATTGGTTGGAAACCAAGCAGCAAAAAATTCCTTGATCGTTGAGCGATCGCACAGCCGCCGCCACCCCTGGAATTAGATTCAGGTCTTCGAGGGTGTGAATATATCCTGCTTCGATGTTAAGGACACCATCACGATCAAGGAAAACTGCTGGTTTAGCCACGCCAAATTTGAGCCAATACGTCTTTGGGTTGAATATCTGCCATTTTTCCAGTGGGAGACTGGATGCCAATCAATTTATCATTCTTTGGCGGTAAGAGCTTTTCGGCGTGGGTCGCACCAAAGAGAGCAATGGTGTAAGTCCCCACGGCGGCGGCCAGGTGCATCGGCGCACTATCTGTACAAACCATCAAGTTGGCCCCGGCAATCATGGCTGCTGCTTTACCAATATCCTCAGGCCGTGTCACCTTTAGCGCTGGATAAAGGGCGATGAGTTCCGTGACCCAAGGGGCATCGTCCGGGCCTTGGAGCAAGACAATCGGGAGATTTGGTTGCTTGCTCTGGATATCTTCAATGATCGGTTGCCAATTTGCCACAGGGTAGAGTTTGTTGATGCCCTTGGCTTGGGAGAGTTGACTGGCACCACCGTGGATCAGGATATACCCCTCGGTTAAGCCCAGGCGTTTTTGCTCCCCTTCCGCCCACTGAATGTCCCCATTGGGCACTGTGATACTGGGGGATGGACAATCGGTGTCAATGCCTAAGCCTTTGAGGAGATCGTGGTAGAGGGCCGCTGCGTATTGGTTTTCGTTGAGGGGGGCTGGGTTGGAGATAAACCAAGATGTTGCGGTTTTGTAGCCCACGCGGGTGGGAATTCCATTCAGCCAGAGCAGGAAGCCCACAGCCCAATTTTTGCCGAGGGAGAGGGCAATTTCGTATTCGCGATCGCGGATGGTGCCGAGAATATTGAGATAGTCAGCCGGGCCATTGCGATCTTTAAAGTCGAAGGTCAGCACTTCATGAACCTGGGGACAGACGCGATAGGCTGCCTTGGCACGGGGTTCGACCAGAACGTCAATCATGGCTTCGGGATAACGTTCCTTGAGATCAGCGAGGGTCGGGAAGAAGAGGATTTGGTCGCCAACTCCTCCGGGAACTAGGGCTAGTATGCGCATCTTGGGGGTATAAACTTACGTATCCAGCATCATTTTAGAAGAGAATAGGCGGAAACGTTTAGTAACTTAGGGAAAAGCCATGGTGCACTTGTTATTGCCTGCGGCGGGCGTCGGCAAACGGATGGGCGGCGATCGCAACAAACTGCTGATGACACTACAGGATAAACCGCTCTTTAGTTGGACGCTCCAGGCAGCGGCGGCGGCGGATGCGGTGGCCTGGATTGGCATCATGGGACAGCCTTTAGATTTTCCGGACTTTGAGGCAATTTTGGCCGATTTAAAGCTTTCTAAGCCTGTCCAACTGATTCGAGGTGGCAAAACTCGCCAAGAGTCAGTTTATAACGGCCTACAAGCCCTTCCTCCAGAGGCAACCCAGGTGTTGATCCACGATGGGGCGAGGTGTTTGGCCACCCCAGCACTATTTAATCGCTGTGCAGCGGCCCTAGAAACCTGTGAGGGCTTAATTGCGGCGATCCCCGTCAAGGACACCATTAAGGTGGTAGATGAACAAGGTTGGGTCAAAGAGACGCCGGAGCGGGCACATCTCTGGGCTGCCCAGACGCCCCAGGGGTTTACGGTGCAGCGCCTCAAGGATTGCCACGAAAAAGGCAAAACCCTGGGTTGGGAAGTGACGGACGATGCGGCTTTGTTCGAGCGTTGTGGTCTGCCTGTGAAAATTGTCTCTGGGGAAGAAACAAACCTCAAAATTACGACGCCGGGGGACTTGGCGATCGCCGAATTTATTTTGCAGAGCCGTGATGAAATGCCAAAAACCTAGGAGCTGGAAACCTCGGTGCTTTTTAACGGTAGCGGTTTGGGGTGGCGGTGCCGTTGGGTACGGTAAACCTGGATGGGGCGGTCAATGCCTTTAAATCGCCCGGCACCCATGGGAATAAATAAATCCTGGTGGCGATCGCCAATCGCTTGATATGTCGCATCGGTGATCACACATTCCCCCGGCGGACAAATGGTCTCAAGGCGGGCGGCAAGATTCACCGTTCCCCCCAGAACCGTGTAGTCCACCCGCTGGGAGCTGCCCACATCGCCCACAAAAGCCTTGCCGCTATTTATCGCAACCCGCAGTTGAATCGGTTGGGGCCAAATATTTTGTAAATTTAGTTGATCAAGGCGGTTGAGCATCCCCATGGCGGTGGCGATCGCCCGTTCAGCATGGTCGATCTGGGGTTCTGGTGCCCCAAAAAACGCCATAATGCAGTCGCCAATAAACTTGTCGAGGGTTCCCCCCTGGGCAAATACCGAGTGGAGCATCTCCTCAAAAAAAACGTTCAGCAAATCCGCAATGGCACTGGGGGAAGACTGCTCCGCAATGGGCGTAAAATTAACGATATCTGCAAATAAAATACTGATTTCCGCTTCCCTAGGGGGGAGTCGCCCATTTTTTAACGCCCCCACCGAAATTAATTGATGTACCACCGCAGGCGAATGGTAACGCTCTAGTTTTTGACGAATTTGAGCCTGTTCCTGGAGACGACGGCTCAGCAACCACCGTTGCACACTGGCCGCCAACAGATGACCAATGGTCGAAAAAAACTTAAATCATCATCGGTTAACGGTTCTGATTCATCTAACTTCAAGTGGGCATCACCATACAGAACTCCCACCACTTTTGTTTGATCCCATAGGGGCACCGCCAACACTCCCCGAATCCCCTTTGCCAAAATGCTATCTTCCCCCGCAAAGCGCTGGTCGCTCTGGGCATCTACGGATTTGAGGGCAACTCTTTCTTTAAAAACCTTTTGGCAGACCGATTGACTAATCCAAGCACTGGTGCGGATGGCCGGGTGATTATCCGGGAGACTCTGGGCCGCAGCACTGAGGAGTTCTAATTTGCCATTGCCCCGAATATCAATGAGCAGCGCCAGCCGTTCTAAGCCTGGCAATTCCTGAAAAATAACATTCCGGGTCAGGCGAAAAATAGCTTCAATGGATTCGGCAGAACTAAGTTGTTTCACAATGTCCACCAACTCCTTGAGGCGGGCGATCGCCGTTTCCGTGTGGGGCTGATGACCATAGCCTTCTTCCCCCTGTAGCCATTGCTCCTTGAGATCTTCGGCGTTACGGAGAATGGTGCGCCCCGATCCCCATGGGTCGGCCTGTAGATCTGTCGTTTCATCGAGGGTCACATTCTGGAACGTGACTAAAATTGAGGCATGGCCCAGACGGATTAAATCTCCTTGGCGGATCGTTTGGGGCTCAGTAATCCGGACGTGATTAAGATATGTGCCATTGGTGCTGCCCAAGTCCTCTAAAACCCAAGCTTGTTGTCGCCGTTTGATCCGGGCGTGGTACCGGGAAATTTGGGTCATCTGTAGCGAGAGACTACATTCAGGCAAGCGACCGATCACAAACTCCCCTTGATCGACCACCACAATACGTTCTGGGTAGCCCTCAGCTTGGATGCGGAGTTGCAGATCAGTCATAGGAGTTTCACGGGAAATAACACGTGCCAGTGGCCTGCGAAAAAAATTGCTGAATTTAAATAGTCAAAGCGATGACAGGGGAATTCTGCCCACGGAAGTTCAGAAAACAAGGGGAAATTTTGCTCGGCTTGTCATAAAAAGTCAGCGCCCGAAGCGGAGATTCATCCCTGAGTGTAGCCCAAGGAGGATATTTTTCTGTCTAAAGATAGTGGCGATCGCCACAAACCGTTAAGGAAGTTCTGGCAATGGGGGCAATTGGATCGGTATCGCCTGGGTGGGGGGTAATAGGGCCGGGGGAAATGTGAAAGGCAAGTTTTCGGTCAGATCTGCACTGGCGATCGCCCCTTGAAATTCAAAGCGCCACACTACAGAGCCATCGGCTTGGGGCAAGCGTTGGAAGGTGGGCGACCAAGTGGGAGGAATTTCCCCAGTCCAAGTTAAAACAATGCGGGTGGTGCGGTCATTAAATTGGCCAATGCGCAGTTGGCGAATAGTGCCGTCGTAGGCCTGGGTCAAGGTGGCAGCGGGCCAGCGGGTATCGGTCAGGTCAATGATCAGACGAGTCGGATTACTGAGGCGAGAATATTGGGGAATCGTCGTTGGGGCGGTTTGGAGGCGGAGTTGCTGTGTTTGGGGGTCAAAGGCCCAGTCTTGGAGGGGGGGTAACTCTGGCGATAGATCGGCGATCGCCTTGGGGCTGTGGCTCAGTCCGGCTACCAACACCAGCACTACACAGACACTCTGATTAAAATATTTTTGGATTAACCCAACAGCCATTCTGAGGCCCGTTCTCCCAATTCCAAACGAATACTAATTGCTTTGCCGACCCTGGGGCGTTCTGTGGTTTCTTCGAGGTAAGTATGGACTTGTTGACTCACACCCCATTCCCCTAAATAAGTGGCGATCGCCTGGAGATGTTCCTCATATTGAGCCTCCGAGAGGGGAAAAGAAACCTGTTCCAAATATTTCCACATCACCTGGAGATACCATTCCCCCTTAATTTGTCGCAGTTGGATGTCATAGGATCGTCCCCATTTACGCCACAAAAGTTCCCGTAGTTCTACACCATTCATCGCCCAGTCCTCCTGTAGCCATTGACATTTCTGTGGCCAAAAGCTTAATCTCAGCCGATCTGTAATAATTTATCTACAAAACTTTGTTAACCTTTTTAAAGGCTATTCGGCAACCAACTAAGGCTCAAGCTCAGGTAAAACGCCATCTTTGCTCGCCATTTGGATGATATTCTTCATAGGAAGTATTGTAGAAACGCTTACATAACTATACAAAAAGGCTCTGATTATGACTCAATTATCAGGTTCCTCCGATGTTCCAGATCTAGGTCGTCGCCAATTTTTGAACCTCCTCTGGGTGGGGACGGCGGCGGGAACGGCTCTCGGTGGTTTATATCCCGTTATTAAATATTTTATTCCTCCTTCTAGTGGTGGCGCTGGTGGTGGCGTGATTGCTAAAGATGCCCTCGGTAATGACATTATCGTTAGCGACTATCTCCAAACTCACACCGCAGGCGATCGCTCCTTGGCCCAAGGCCTCAAAGGGGATCCCACCTATGTAGTTGTCGAAGGAGATAACACCATCTCCAGCTATGGGATCAACGCCATCTGTACCCACCTTGGCTGTGTCGTCCCTTGGAATACCGCTGAAAATAAATTCATGTGTCCTTGCCACGGTTCTCAGTATGACGAAACCGGGAAAGTTGTCCGCGGCCCGGCCCCCTTATCCTTGGCCCTTGTCCATGCGGAAGTGACTGAAGATGACAAGATCTCCTTCACCGACTGGACAGAAACCGATTTCCGTACTGACGAAGCTCCTTGGTGGGCCTAAAAACCCCCATATGGGTTCATCCATTAGAGAAAACGCTTGTAAAAATTTACGATGAAAACACCTGAACTGATGGCAATCTGGCAACGGCTAAAAACTGCCTGCCTCGTGGCGATCGCCACCTTTGGTTTATTTTTCGCCAGTGACGCCCTTTTCCCGCAAGCCGCTGCCGCCTATCCCTTTTGGGCCCAGCAAACCGCGCCAGAAACGCCCCGCGAACCAACGGGTCGGATCGTGTGTGCTAACTGTCACCTCGCTGCCAAAGAAGCAGAGGTGGAAATTCCCCAGTCTGTCTTACCCGATCAAGTTTTTGAAGCCGTTGTCAAAATTCCCTATGACCACAGCCAACAGCAAGTTCTAGGGGACGGCTCCAAGGGTGGCCTCAATGTTGGTGCTGTTTTGATGCTTCCTGACGGTTTCAAAATTGCGCCCGCTGATCGTCTCTCCGACGAACTGAAGGAAAAAACCGAAGGTCTCTACTTCCAGTCCTACGCTCCGGATCAAGAAAACGTTGTGATCATTGGGCCGATTTCCGGTGATCAATACGAAGAGATCGTTTTCCCGGTACTCTCCCCCGATCCGAAAACCGATAAGAACATCAACTACGGTAAATATGCAGTCCACCTCGGTGCGAACCGTGGCCGTGGTCAGGTTTATCCCACTGGTGAACTAAGCAATAACAATCAATTTAAAGCGTCTGCTACCGGCACCATCACCAATATTGCGGTGAATGAGGCTGCGGGCACTGATATCACCATTTCCACTGAAGCGGGCGAAGTGATCGATACGATCCCGGCTGGCCCCGAAGTGATTGTTTCTGAAGGTCAGGCGATCGCCGCTGGTGAAGCCCTCACGAACAACCCCAACGTCGGTGGATTTGGCCAAAAAGATACAGAAGTTGTCCTCCAGAATCCCGCTCGCATCTATGGCTACATGGCCTTTGTTGCTGGGATTATGTTGACTCAAATCTTCCTCGTTCTGAAGAAGAAACAGGTAGAACGGGTTCAAGCCGCTGGCCAACTCGACTTCTAAATTACAAGAAATTTAAAATTGTGCGAAGGCAGACTCCGGTCTGTCTTTTTTATTGCTGATGTGCTTGATTTGCCGCGATCAATGTTTTCAAAGTTTCCATCGTGCGGTGCAATTCCTGGGCGAGGGGATGGGATAAATCGAAGATTTTCAAAAGTGAGTTGTAATACCAAAGGGTGCCCTCTTTTTCGCCTTTAAAACGGGGCCAGAGAGCTTCACCGATCCGTTGGTAATCCCGCAAAATAGATTGGGCATTGTAAAGTTTATCGGCCATGGCAACGAGGTGCACTGAGGCTGAAGCTGTTCGTAGATGCTGGAGGTAAGCTTCTTTGCGTTCCCGCCAAGGCTTCTTTTTTTCACCATCAAAACTATCGGAACAGCCTTCGACAATGGTTGCCACCCGCTCGCCAAATTTTTCACAGATTAAAGCTCTGGTTTCCCATCCCCCTTGGTCTTCGATGGCATCATGGAGCAGGGCGGCGATCGCCTCGTCTTCATCACCCCCAGCTTCGAGCACTAAACTGGCAACCCCCAGGAGATGGGCCACATAGGGAACGCCAGAACCTTTACGCACTTGCTGACGGTGCAATTTTTCCGCAAAAACCAGCGCTTCAGAAAATCGGTCAGAGAGTTTCATCAACTTAATGCCTAGGTTGCATTTGCACCAATCCTAACCAATGAACTAGGCAGGATTGTGCCTCATTAATGGGGAAGAGAATTAAGACAGTTCATCGGATTTGTCACCAAACCAGAGACCCAGTTTTTTCACCACCCAACTGAGGATTGCCCCCAACATCAAAATACCAATGGCTGGCGTAAACACAGGCTCCCAGAGGGAATACCACAAATCCCAGCCCAGATTAACCCCCGATGAGCGGCCAACTAAGGCGATCGCAAACCAAAAAAAGGCGAATAACACCATAAACACATCCGCGACCAATAGACGATCTAACCACAGGGTAAATTGCTCTTTCATGTCCTAATCTAAATCTGTCCATTTAGAATATACGGCAGCCTGCCCCCGGTAATTCCCCGCCGGGTCGAGTAAGTCCCAAAGCTTAACATCCTCGATCCGTACCCGCTTTCCGCTCTTGGTAATGCGCACCCCCGAAAAACCCGTTTTAAACCCATAACTACGGCTGCTCGCTAACAATTGATTGCGCTCTGCCTGTACCTGTGCCGAAGGTTCCGCCGATTGTCGAGAGGGCATCTGTAACAACTCCTCCCAAGACCGTTCCCAAAGTTCTAAACCGAGACGAGAACCATAGTTATAAATTGGGTCGGCCTCCGTGCCATGGGAAAATACCACCAGCGGCGCGTCAAATAAAATCGCCGCCTGCTTTTGGGGGGATTCACTGCGATCAATCAAATCCGCCCCAAACCAATGGTGATAACTATCCAAAATAAGCTGCACTTGGGCGATCGCCGCTGGGGTGAGCCAAGGTTGAGTGGTCATAGTATCTAGGCAGTTACGAGGGCTTCAACGGCTTCTCCGGTTAGGCTAAAGGCCCGTGCTTCGGTGATTTTGACCGCAACAATTTTTCCTTTGAGTTCGTTAATCTCTCCCTCAAAAAAGGTGAGGCGGTTGCCCCGGGTCCGTCCCATAACCTGACTCGGATTTTTCGGATTTTGATCTTCAACAAGCACTTCTTCGATCCGTCCGGCATAGCGTTGGGAGCGTTCCGCTGCTTTTTGGGCGACCAAATGATTCAAACGTTGAAGGCGATCGCCTTTTACTTCCTCTGACAATTGATTATCCCAAGTGGCGGCGGGGGTGCCGGGTCGGGGAGAATAGGCCGCCGTATTTAATTGATCAAAACCAATCTCATCCACCAATTTGAGGGTGTTTTCAAACTGCTCTTCCGTTTCTCCGGGGAACGCCACAATCGCATCCGCACTAATGGAAGCATCGGGCATATAACTCCGAATGGTATTGATAATGCGGCGATATTTTTCGTGGGTATAACCGCGTCGCATCGCCTTAAGCACCTCATTGTCCCCAGACTGGAAAGGAATATGAAAATGCTCACAAACCTTGGGTAACTCCTGGCAAGCCTTAATCAAGCGTTCCGTAAAGTAGCGGGGGTGACTGGTGGCAAAGCGAATCCGCTCAATGCCCGGCACATCGTGGACGTAATATAAAAGGTCAGTGAGGGTATATTTATTCCGGCCCTCCGCTGTGGTACCCGGTAGATCCCGGCCATAGGCATCGATGTTTTGACCGAGGAGCGTGACTTCCTTAAACCCTTGTCGCCCTAGTTCTTCCATTTCTGCCCGGATCGCTTCTGGATAGCGCGATTGTTCCGTGCCCCGTACCCCAGGGACAACACAATAGGTGCAGTGCTCATTACAGCCGTAGATCACATTGACCCAGGCCGTAACCGTGCTGTCTCGCCGGGGTTTCGTAATGTCTTCAACGATATGGATTGGCTCCGTCGCCACCACCTGACTTCCCCCTTCAACTTGCTCTAACAAATCCTGGAGACGGTTGGCATGTTGAGGCCCCATGATCAGATCCAGTTCCGGGACACGGCGCAGGAGACTTTCTCCTTCCTGTTGGGCGACGCAACCAGCGACGATCAGGGTGAGGTCGGGTTTTTCTTGTTTCCGCTTAGCCTGACGACCGAGGTAAGAGTAAACTTTTTGTTCCGCATTATCCCGAATCGTGCAGGTGTTGTAGAGGACGAGATCTGCAGCATAGGGATCTTCGGTGAAGTGATAGCCCATCTCTTCGAGGATGCCTGCCATACGTTCAGAGTCGGCCTTGTTCATCTGACAACCGAAAGTGGTAATGTGATATTGACGAGGCTTAGTCATGGTCGTTTCAAAAATAATGGGCTAGGCAAATTAGCAGCTTTTTATTCTACCAATTTAGGTTTCGCTTGTGGGAGATGGGGATGTGAATCCGCCAAAACCTCGATGTGAGTTGTGAAAACTCTGGATCACGCTATCCCAGGGGGAGCCTTGCCTATATACTATGTCTAATATTTTTGATGTGTATTTTTGATTACAGCAAAGCTAGCCTCTGATTTTTTGTGGTCGAAAACCGAAAAAGAAAGGGTGCTTTGTGGCTATTGGTGAACTCGCTAAAATTTGGATGAATACGGAATCTTATTTTAATCACCCGACATTTGGGATGCTCTTTCGGATTTGTGAACTGGAAGACAAGCAAGAGTTATTTACAACGCTCTATGCCCAGCGGTTATTTTTCATTGTGCACCAAGATACCAATGGCATGAGTTTTGAGTCGGTCACCCGGATGGATGCCCGGTTAAAAATGGAAAATCGCCTGCGTCAGGTACGCCGATCCGGTGCCATGGCTGAGTTTCAGGTATTACAGGCGCTCTATAAACGGACGTTCCAATAAGCGAGTTAGTTGAGTCTAAAATTTACGGGTCATTTTTTTAGTAATGTCAGATGAGATCGCCGAAAATATTGCCCGACTACGGGAAGAAATCCCCCCGGAGGTGCGCCTGATCGCCGTTAGCAAAACCCACTCTGCGGCAAAAATTCGCCTGGCCTACGCGGCGGGAATTCGAGATTTTGGCGAAAATCGGTTCCAGGAAGCCCAGCAAAAACAAGCGGAATTAGAGGACTTGCCGGATATCCGGTGGCATTTTATTGGCCATCTGCAAAAAAATAAGGCAAAAAAGGCGATCGCCCTTTTCGATTGGATTCATACCGTCGATAGTCTCGCCCTCGCCCAAAAACTGGATCAGTACGCCGCCGATTTAGAAAATCCAGCCCGCTGCTGTTTACAAATCAAACCCCTGCCTGACCCTAATAAATTTGGCTGGGAAATTCCCCAACTCCTGAGCGATCTACCGCACCTCGCCACCTGTCAACACCTCAAGCTTCAGGGTTTAATGACAATTCTTCCCCTGGGGCTTTCTCGCGCTGAGACCCAGATGGCCTTTGAACAAGTATTTTCCCTCAGGGAACAACTGAATCAAATGGCAAGCTTACCGGAGCAATTAACAGAATTATCCATGGGAATGTCCGGTGATTATCCCCTGGCGATCGGGGCTGGAGCAACAATGATTCGCGTTGGCCAGGGGATCTTTGGGGCACGGGAATAAGCCAATCTAACCGCTGAAAAATTTGTTGATCACCCCAGTGAATGGCCGCAGTTCTATAAAAAATTTTGAAATTGATCCTCTTGCAACAAATCTATTGATGAAAAATATCTAGAATTTGCAATGTTCGATTCACAAAATCTTATCAATGTCGATTCTCCAAAACTTCACTTTTAGGGCAAAATAAGCCATATGTCCCAAGGCGATCGCTAAGCTTAAGAATTTTAAATTGGCGAAACCCTAGATAATTCATCCCTTAGAATATGCTCAAAATTACCTAAGTCTTGGTCAAGTCTCTTCACCCTTCGAGCCTTATATCCTGGACAAACAATTTTTGGAGATGTTGCCCACCATCTACCAAGCCGACGAAGCATATCATCAATCAATATTGAAAACCCTATAACCAAGGATATTTAGCCCCATGTTCAACAGCATACGTAACTTCCTAGGCTTCAGCGAACCAGAAGAATACGAAGAATACTATGAAGGGGAAATTGATAACAACGATTATCATGCCCTCTATCCTGCTGAAATGCCCACCCCTTTGCCCGAAGAGAGTGCGCCTGCCCCCCGTCGTCTACCTGAAAACCCTACCGTTGCTTCTAACTTTGCCATGAACTCTAACACCACCCCCACTCGTAACAATGTCATCGGCCTCCCTGGCGTCAGTAACTCCCCGGCTGAAGTGGTTGTTTGTGAGCCCCATTCCTTTGAAGAAATGCCTCAAATTATCCAAGCCCTTAGGGATCGACGTTCCATTGTCCTCAATCTCAACATGATGGATCCCGACGAAGCACAGCGGGCAGTAGATTTTGTTGCGGGTGGAACCTTTGCTATTGATGGCCACCAAGAACGGATTGGCGATAGCATTTTCCTCTTCACACCGAATTGTGTACAAGTCACAAATAGCTTAAGCCGCGAAGAAACTCCTGCCACCCCGGCTCGCCCAGCGGCCCCTGCTCCCGCTTGGAGTGATGAGATGACACCGATGGCCCAGGCTCAATAAGAATTGGCCCAACAAAAACGCTGTAAGGTCTAAGGCGATCGCCAAATTTTGGGGATAGATTTTCTGTCCCCTTTTTGGTGCGCTGCATTTGCCTTCTGGGAAAAAATCAGTCAAGATGAATGCGTCATTTCAGGGATGAATGTGAAGAATTAAAATGGCGGCAAAATTCGGCATGATTGGCGGTGGTGTCATGGGAGAGGCCCTCCTGGCACGGCTCCTCAAGGAACAAATTTACTTGCCAGCAGATGTGATTGTGAGTGAACCTGTGGCGGAACGGCGGGCTTATTTACAGCAGGAATATCAGGTGGGTGTCACGGCCAGTAACCAGGAAGCGGCGATCGCCTCTGAGGTTCTGATGTTGGCAATCAAGCCGCAAATTTTCAACCAAGTCAGTACCGAAATCCAAGGTCAACAGCTATCAACGCGCCCCCTTGTGTTGTCAATCCTCGCTGGGGTGACCCTGGCTCAGTTACAAGACGGTTTTAGAGACTATCCAGTGGTACGGGTAATGCCGAATACACCGGCGATTATTGGCCAAGGGATGACGGCGATCGTCCCTGGGGATCGCGTTTCAGAGGCCCAGGTCGCCCTCGCAAAACAAATTTTTGGGGCCGTAGGTGAAGTGGTGGCAGTACCAGAGTCTCTGATGGATGCGGTAACTGGACTTTCTGGCTCTGGCCCGGCTTTTGTGGCCTTGATGGTAGAAGCCCTCGCCGATGGCGGCGTTGCGGCAGGCTTGCCCCGGGCCACAGCCCAACAACTCGCCCTCCAAACGGTCAAGGGAACGGCGGAATTACTCCAAACCTCCGGATTACATCCCGCTCAACTCAAAGATCGGGTAACCAGTCCGGGGGGCACTACCATCGCTGGTGTTGCGGCCCTTGAAGCCCACGGGTTTCGCTCAGGGGTCATTGCTGCTGTTACCGCGGCGAAGGCCCGTTCTGTCGAGTTAGGCCAAGGATGAAGTTACTGCAGGTACTAGATGCGGCGATCGCCGGTGTTGATCTCACGGTTGAGGCCGGAGTATTCCTCCTTTCCCAAACGGAGCCGGAGGCCATCGAAAGTATCCGCATGGCAGCTGATACCCTCAGACAGACGCTTTGTGGGGAAACCGTTACCTACGTGGTGAACCGCAATCTAAACTTCACTAATATTTGTGAGCAGCACTGTCACTTTTGTGCCTTTCGACGGGATGCGGGAGATCCAGATTCCTTTTGGCTCGATCAAGCACAACTCCAGGAAAAAGCAGCGGCGGCCTGGGCGGAGGGGGCAACGGAACTGTGCATCCAGGGGGGGTTAAATCCCCAGGCGAAACGCAATGGGCGATCGCTCGACTACTACCTCGATTTGGTTGCTGCTTTGAAGGATGCTTTTCCGGGTTTGCATCTCCACGCCTTTTCTCCCCAGGAAATTGAATTTATTGCCCGCGAGGATCAGCTGTCCTTCCAGGATGTAATCATTGCCCTCAAGGACGCTGGCGTTGGTTCCCTACCGGGTACGGCGGCAGAAGTCCTCGACGATCAGATTCGTCGTCAAATTTGCCCCGAAAAATTAAAGGCGGCAACGTGGCTAGAAATTGTCAGTACAGCCCATCACCTGGGACTACCGACCACCAGCACAATGCTCTGTGGCCACATCGAAACACCATTGCACCAGGTACAACATTTAGACCAGATCCGGCAACTGCAACAACAGGCGATCGCCGAGGGTAAACCCGCTAAAATTACCGAATTTATTCTGTTGCCCTTCGTTGGTCAAGCCGCGCCCCAGGTACTCCGCAAAAAAGTGGGCCGGGATCAACCAGATCTACAGAAAACCCTGTTATTAACGGCAGTGGCGCGTCTCTTCCTTGGCAAATGGATCATCAATCACCAGCCGAGTTGGGTCAAACTGGGCTTAGGGGGGGCCACCACTGCCCTCCGTTGGGGCTGCAATGATTTGGGCGGCACCCTCATGGAAGAGCACATTACAACCATGGCGGGGGCCCAAGGGGGAACCTGTTTAACGGTCTCTCAGCTACGAACGGCGATCGCCTCAGTGGATCGCCTTCCCGCAGAACGTACCACCCTCTATCAGGATCGACATAGCCGTCGGGGGAGCTCAGCCGATATGATCTAATGGGAAAGTAAGTAACGATAAAAATTTTTTAATTACAGTCCGCTAAAAGTCCAAGCTTTTTTGATCGATATTTTTTTAGGAGAATCGCACAATGGATTTGGTCGCACTCCAAAGCCTTTTAGATAACACTTCTTTTCTGGTTCTTTTCTTGACGATGCTCCTCTACTGGGGCGGGGCTGCGTTTCCGAACATTCCGGGCTTAACCGGTTTAGGCACCCTCGGCGTGGCGATCGCCAATCTCTGCATGGCCACCCTCCTGGGAGCCCGTTGGTTAGAAGCCGGCTATTTCCCCCTCAGCAATCTTTACGAATCGCTCTTTTTCCTCGCCTGGGGGGTAACTACCATGCACCTCGTCGCCGAATGGATGAGTCGCAGTCGTTGGGTCGGTGTGATTACTGCTCCGGTTGCCATGGGGATCACGGCTTTCGCGGCCCTTTCTCTTCCGGCGGAAATGCAAAATTCAGCCCCTCTTGTTCCGGCTCTCAAATCCAACTGGCTGATGATGCATGTCAGTGTGATGATGATTAGCTATGCCGCATTGTTGGTGGGATCTTTACTGGCGATCGCCTTTTTAATTGTCACCAAAGGCCAGAAAATTGAATTGCGGGGCAGTTCCGTTGGTAATGGTAGCTATCGACTCCGCCAGCCCCAAAACACCACCGACGAAACCCCAGTGACCGTAGTCGCTTTTCAGAAAACCGAACCCCAAAGTAACGGTAATACTGCCGTCCTAGCATCCCCTGACCTCCAGCAGCTCACTACGACCCCAGCTCTCAGTCCCCAGATGTTGAGCCTTGCCGATACCCTCGATAACATCAGCTACCGCATCATTGGCCTAGGATTTCCGCTTTTGACCATTGGGATTATTGCCGGTGCCGTTTGGGCCAACGAAGCCTGGGGTTCCTATTGGAGTTGGGATCCCAAAGAAACCTGGGCCCTCATCACTTGGTTAGTTTTTGCCGCTTATTTACACGCCCGTATCACCCGGGGTTGGCAAGGTCGACAACCCGCCTTTCTCGCAGCGGCAGGTTTTTTCGTCGTTTGGGTATGTTATCTAGGGGTCAATATTCTTGGTAAAGGATTGCATTCCTACGGTTGGTTTTTCTAAAAATCCGTAAATTTTAAAGAGAAAAAGACATTTCCGTAGGAAAAGCCCGATTAAAATAAGACACAAAGGCGGGAATTGTGATCAATCCGCCCGAACCCTCTTTTAGCTTGATGACCTAACTATTTTGACACTGTGGGGAAATAACCGTGAGCAAAAACTTTCAACCACTGAGCAGCGGTGAAGTGCTGTCGATTAATAGCGAATCCCGTTTTGTAATCGGCCATAGCACTTTTCGCGTTGACGAGTTCGCCGTCGCCTTAAAGCAACTCTTGCTAGAACAAGGGTTGGGGGGACTCACCGAAGAAACCGTTGATTGGTTAACGGATAACGGCATTGAATGTGATGTGCTGCGGTTTGGTGCCTCTGGTTGGGTCAAAGGAAAAGTCAGGCTACACCTTGAATTTGCCGAAGAAGACGGTGGGGAGGCAAGCGCAGACCCAAAGCCTAAGGCAGCTGCTGATCTCCTTCCTTCGGTAGCTGCCAGTGATTTCCCTAGTGCGACTGCCTCTACGACTTCTGAATCAGAATCAGACTTTGATGATTTGGAACTAGAGTTTAACGAAGCAGAATTTGCTGACCTTGGTTTGGATTTTGATGATTCTGCATCTGATACCCCAGAGACAGATCTACCAGACCTTGACCTGCCGGACATGGAGGTAGAACCCCAAGATGTTAGTGCAGATTTAGAAGATTTAAATCTAGCAACTGCCGATGGTGCTGATTTCTCTGATCAGGATGACCTGGATGATTTTGAGGCCCTTTTTGAAGAATCTAGCGACACGGCCGAAGCAGACTTGGCAGAACCAATCGACGACCTTGATGATCTGTTCGGGGAAGAAGACTTTGATTTTGATGCTGCTGTTGCCGAAGCAGAACCTGAGATTCATGGGCCTGACACGGCATCAGAGGAAACTGCGGGAGTCACTGATACCTTCTCAGAAGACCTAGACCCAGGGGAATTAGAAGAGACGCCAGACTTTGCCGAGGCAATGACTCCCGAGGCAGATTTTACCGGGATCGCCCCAGAAGCTGATCACGGTGAGGAGAATATCTCGACTAGCACCTCAGAACCCGTTGAAAAGTCCACCGTTAATGGTAAAGAAACCATTGTTTTTCAAGAGACCCTGGTGCAGCCGGATGAAGAGTTTTTAGAAAATATTTTTGATCAAGAAACTTCTGAATCCCCAGAGCAACAAACTTCCGAGGTAGAAGCTGAGCTTCAAGAAACCGATGATTTAGAGACATTGTTTGCGGAAGACACACCAGCTAATGCGCTAAATGAAGCAATTTCTGACGAAGATCTCAATGATTTGTTTGGTGATACAGAGGAGGGCGATTTTGATCTTGATTTAGATTTAGATGAATTTGCCGACGACGATGAGCCAACTGCAATCACCGTCGATAGCATTGAAGAACAGGAAATGGCCCTTACAGACCTGTTTGATGAACCGGAGCAGATTCCAGAGGAAGACGATTTATTCCAATCCCTATTGGAAGAGAGCCCAACCCCTGAGACTGGTGATTTAGAAACTTTAGATCTACCAGAAGATCTACCGGAGATGGATACAGAAAGTACTCCTGAAGCCCTAGAAACAGATTCTCTTGAGGCCCCTAATCCCTTTGGAGAGGTGGCAGAAGATCAAGCACCAACCCAGGAGGATGTTTCAGAGGCGGATGATCCGTTTGCGGTGTTTACAGGTCAGGACGCCGAAAGTCTAGATGATCTGTCAGGGGATTTGGAGTTGTCTTTAGATGAGGCAGAAGAGCCATTATCCGAGGATAGTGATCTCGATTTAGACGATCTTTTTGATGACTCAGAAGTTTCAAGCACCAAAAATACCCAAGCATCGGAGGATGATCTGGGCCAGTTTATTAATGTTGCGATGTTTCGTAAAAAGCCATAAGCCTGGATACGAAGGTAATGATCCTATGGGCGTATTAGTAGATCGATGATTCCATGAACTGGAGTCCTTTACACGCGCGGCTACACCAACATTTGAAGGAGTCAAATTTATTGCCTGCAGGGGCCAAGCTCATCATGGCTGTCTCCGGCGGGCAGGATTCTGTGTGTTTAAGTCGGTTGATGCTGGACTTACAACGCCATTGGCAATGGTCCTTGGCGATCGCCCATTGTCACCATGGCTGGCCCGGTGATGAAGAGATTGCCGCCCACGTACAAACTCTGGGGGCACAATGGCAGTTACCTTTTTACCTCTGCCGCGCGGCGTCTTCTCTCCCAGAAACAGAAAATGCGGCACGCCGCTGGCGCTATGAAACCCTAACTCACTTAGCAGAACAACTCGATCAGGCCTATGTGGTGACGGGTCATACTCAAAGTGACCGTGCAGAAACCTTAATATATAACCTGGTGCGGGGGGCGGGGACGGCTGGTCTAGGCAGTCTCACCGAACGGCGATCGCTCTCCGACAAGGTCAAACTGGTGCGTCCTTTGTTGACAATTACGCGGCAGGAAACGGGGGAATTTTGCCGACAATTTAATCTGCTTGTGTGTTTTGATCCTTTCAATCAACAAATGCGCTTTAAACGCAACCAAATACGCCAGCAAATCTTGCCCCATTTACGGACATTAAACACCCAAGCCGATAAACACCTTGCCCAAACAGCGCTCATTTTGCAGGATGAAAATGACTACCTTGAGGCGATCGCCCAACAATATCTCCAGCAAGCCCTAACTCCCCAGCAACATCTCCATCGCCTTGTCCTACAGCCCTTACACATTGCCCTCCAACGCCGGATTATCCGGCAATACCTCCAGCGGATTTTGCCCAAAATGCCCACCTTCGCCCAAATTAGCGCTACAGTCGAGTTGATCCATGGCTGCAATGGCGATCGCCTCAGCACTTTACCCGGTAAAATTCAACTGCAAGTCATGGGAGAATGGCTTGTGCCGGAAGCACTAAAATCAAATTTACCCAAATCAACTAATAATCAAGATCATTATCCGCCGCAGACCAAAGACTATTAATTCCGTAGATTTAGGGAGTCTTTGGAAAGAATTTAAAAGGTCATCTTCCGCAGTTTTTCAGTAGTTTCACGGAGTTTTGTTGAAGATTCTGTAAAAAGTAGTGAATTTTGATAAAAATCAATACTATTTCGAATCTACCTATGCCAATATTATGATCACGAACAGTACAACTGATGGATGTTAGGGGTATCTAAATTTATCTTTCCCAAAACCCTCCCTTAGTCTCGCATTAATTTTGAAGTTTTTCATCAGAAAAATAGCGTATCTTTTTTAGTTTGCTCCAATCCATTTCTCAGTAATCGCTTGACCATTAATCTGGCCGAAAAATAATGGAACCTACGACGACAAAAGTTAGTGACAATATTAAGTCAAAAACCCTGGAACTGTTACAGGAATATCGGCAGTCCCAAGATGTCAAAATTCGTAATCAGATTGTAAGTTTAAATATTGGCTTGGTTCGCAAAGAAGCCCACCATTGGTCGAGACAATGTAGCGAAAATTTTGATGATCTCATGCAGGTGGGGAGCTTGGGTTTACTCCGGGCCATTGAGCGATTCACCCTAGAGCGGGGCAATGCTTTCAGTTCCTTTGCGAATCCCTATATCCGTGGTGAAATTCAACATTACCTGCGAGATAAAAGCTCTACTGTCCGTATTCCCCGCCGAATGTTGCAATTACGGCAACAGTCTAACCGCTTTATCCACACTTTTCGCCAAGAACATAATCGACAACCCTCTGCCATCGAAATTGCTGAACACCTCAACATTTCTGTAACTGAATGGCAATCCATTAATCTGGCTTATCAAAACCGTGATCCCGTCAGTCTTGATGTTTCTGTAAAAGCTGACCAAGGGGAAAATACTTCTTTAGGAGATCTGGTTCCGGATCCGGGTTACAAAAGCTTTCAACTGGCCATTGAAGATCAAATTCGCATTCAACAGGGCCTTGCTCAACTCGAAGAACATACCCGCAAGGTATTGGAATTTGTTTTTCTCCATGACCTTACCCAAAAAGAGGCCGCTGACCTACTAGGAGTGAGTGTTATTACCGTGTCACGGCGGATTAAAAAAGGGATTAATTCCCTTAAGAAAATCCTCGGTGGTGATTAGTTAGAGGCTTACATTTTGGAGGCGATCGCGGGGTTTAAAAGAATTAAGCGCCCGGAGCTTCTCATAACACTCTTTTTCCGCTTCGGTGGGTGCAGCAGGGACAGCAATTTCTATTTTGACGAGTTGATCCGTGCGGGTTCCCTTCGGTTTGGGCCAGCCCTTACCTCGGAGTCGCAGTGATTGTCCTGATTTAATCCCTGGGGGAATTTTCATCGTCACCATACCATCCGGCGTTGGGACGGCGACAGATGCCCCTAGCACAGCCTCATCGGGGGTAATGGGTAAAGTACAGATTAAGTTATCCCCTTCAAAGTGGAAAAAGTGATGGGCCTGGAGCTGAACAATTAAATACAGATCACCCCTCTGGCCGCCCATGGCACTGGGAGAACCTTTGCCCTTGACACGGATTTTATTGCCGTTGGTTACTCCTGCTGGGATTTTGACTGTAATTGTCTCTGTGCCTAGGCTCAACCGTTTTTCAACACCGCGAAAGGCTTCGGACAATGTCAGTTGAATATTTGCTTCTCGATCGGCGCCTTGGGTTGTACCACTCGCTGCTGTATTGAAACCAAAATCACTGTAGGGATTCCCGGTACTTCTTGGCCCAGCACCCGCTGCGGCTCGTCCGAGTAAATCATTAATAAACTCGTCAAAGCTGCCAAAATTACCAAAGTCGAAGTTACTAAAGTTCTCAAAATCGACGTTTACGCCAGCACCACCATAGGGACTACTGCCCCCGCGAGCAGCCTGTTGCCAGTATTGGCCAAACTGATCATATTTTTGTCGTTTTTCTGGATCAGAAAGAACTTCGTATGCTTCACTAATTTCCTTAAACTTCGCTTCAGCGGCATCATTGCCTGGATTGCGATCAGGATGGTATTGGAGAGCGAGCTTGCGAAACTTTTTCTTAATTTCATCGGCAGAGGCACTTTTACTGACCCCAAGGATGGAATAGTAATCTTTAAAATCCGTTGCTGCCATCGAAATTAAGCCTCCTTGCGGGGGTCATGATTCACTACACCATAGAATAGCAAATTGCTCTGCCAAGAATGGTTTGGTTTTCCCGATGGTGCGTTGTTAGATTTCCGTATTGGAAGCGGTTTTAAAAGGCTTCACGCATATAAGCGCCCCACAGTTTAGCCGCGTATGAGCTCCCGCCCCGGGTTGGACTATTATCGTCGTTTCCCAACCAAATGGCCGTTACTAAATCTTGGGAGGGGACATAGCCAACAAACCACAGGTCAACATTACTGTTCGTTGTCCCTGTTTTGCCGGCTTCATCAAGGCCCAGACGGGCGGCGGTGCCTGTGCCCCCTTGAATCACCCCCTGGAGCATACTGGTCATGGTGCGGGCGGTATCGCGGGAAATGACCTGTTCTCGGTGGAGATCGGCGCGGTTACTGAAATCGTAGAGTAAATGACAGCTATCAATGGTTTCACCGGTGCAGTCGCTGCTGTCAAAAATCCGACGGATGGCGTGGGGTTTATTCCAGGTACCGTCGTTGGCAAAGGTCGCATAGGCCCCTGCCATTTCTAAAACAGAGACTTCACTTTCTCCCAAAATCAAACCAGGGGAGGGTCTCAGTTGTGAGTCTACGCCTAATTGTTGGGCAAAGTTAATGACGCCATCTAACCCCACTGTCTGGGCAATGCGCAGGGCGATCGCATTTTCCGATTGGGCCATGCCGCGAAACATATCGGTACTGGCGGTGCTGGTGCGCTCACAACCACGGTATTGTTGTCCTTGCCAATTGAGAGGCGCACAGGAAAAGGCAGTGTAGGGGGAAATGCCCTGTTCAAGGGCAGCACCATAGCCAAACACCTTAAAAGTTGAACCCGGTTGTCGTTTCGCCTGGACGGCGCGATTAAATTGGCTTTCGGCATAATCTTTGCCGCCAACCATGGCGAGAATTTCACCCGTGTCGCTATCGAGGGTGGCGATCGCCCCTTGGGAAAATCCGACCTGGGTGCCATCCTGCTCAATGGAGGCCTTGAGAGCCGAGGCCGCTTTCTGTTGCATCGTGATATCCAGCCCCGTTTCGATGTAGAGATTCCCCATTTTCAGGGCATCTTCCCCCAGTAATTCCGTCAACTCCTGCTGTACATAGCCATAAAAGTAAGGAGCAGCATTGTTCGATAGCGAACGGCGGGCTTCTTCACTTAAACGCTCTTCGATGGGGGTTAACTTTGCCTGACGTTGTTCTTGATCGGTGATCATCCCCAACTTGTGCATCCGGTCAATCACAAGATTGCGCTGTTCGCGGGATTTATCCGGATCAACAATGGGATTAAAGGCATTTGGGGCGGGCAACATGGCGATCAAAGTCGCAGATTCCAGCAAATCGAGGTCTCGGGCTGACTTGTCAAAATAAAACTGAGCCGCATCCTCAAAACCCGATTGGCCCACCCCCAGGTAAACCTTGTTTAAATACAGCAGCAAAATTTCATCTTTACTGAAGAAAGTTTCCATCTTCAAGGCGACAATTATTTCCCGCAATTTACGGCTGGCACTTTTTTCTCGCCCCACCTCTGGAAATAGACTCCGGGCCACCTGTTGCGTAATTGTACTTGCCCCTTGGGTCGCGCTTCCCCGTAAAAGGGCCACCCTGATCGCCCGCGCAATCCCAATGGGATCAATGCCTGGGTGCCAATAAAAACGGGCATCCTCAGAAGCCATTACCCCGTTTTTTAGGTAAGGTGAAAAATCCTTGAGCCGCTGCAGTTCCCGATGGCTATCGGTGGTGACAGGATTAATTGCGGTCTCTCCGTCCCGGGAAAAAATCACGACGGGGCCTGTAACGCCGGAGGGGAGAGGATTTAAAGGATATTTTGTCCATTGCCATAGCAAGAATAGGGTCAAGAAACCGACGAAACCACCACCGCTTAACAGACTATACCGAATAATTTTGACCCAGACTGGCATTTCATAACGGTAGGTCAAACAAGCGGCCTGGGCTAATTCGGGGGGCGCAAGATGAATCACGTCGCCATGGCGGAGGGGAAAATGTTTAACTTTACGCCGATTGACATAAATACCATTAGAAGAGCGTTCGTCATGGATAAGGTAATGGCGCGGATTTTCGGGATCTTTACTAAGTGAAAAATGTTGGGCACTCACCGTTTCGTTGCGGATGGTGATGTCTTGGCTCGAACTCCGGCCTCCTGTGTGGCGATCGCCAATCAACGGAAAAGGTTGTGTCTGGCCTTCAATGTGTAGCTCAGGTACGCGAGCACCAGGCTTGAGGGTATGCTGCCCAAAGTGAACCATCGTGTTGAAGGCTTGGGTGACCATCTGTCCCAATTGTGTTTTTGGAGGTTGGGGATTTTGTTGGGTCATCGCGAGTACCACCACAAAGAGACACTGAAAATACAAGATCTAGGGTAGTCAATTTTGGCGTGAAATTTAGACTTCGTTACCCATTCGTGAACCAAATTTTTGCCAATGACCCCAGATTTTGCCAAAAAAATAAGAGGCCGTTAATCGACCTCCCCAAGTCAAACCCAAAAACAGATAGACACTTGACGATTTGTATTTAGGTCAAACCAGTATTGGTGCCGGGCTTACCAGTTGCCAGTTGCACCTTAACAATCTTGCCGCCCATCTTCATGATGCGTTGTTGCTCACGGAACCAATTGTCGTAGGGAACTAGCTTGGTGAAGTATGTATTTTGTAATTCACGCTGTGTCCGAATTCGGCTTTGGCTTGGTACACAGGCCGTAATTTTAAACATCCGCATAGCTTAATGATCTCCTTAAAAGTTTTTGAACCCAGTCGTTTATCTGAAAGAGTTTTATTATCAAGGCTGATATAGCAAAGTTCGGAAGTCGCAACCCAGATTCTAGATCCCCAAAACTTGTACCCAGATAAACCTAGTAAAAGCTTATAAAGAGCTAGACAGTGAGCGCATACCTCCGAACTCAATTGGGTTACTACACCATTTGCATCCGACAGATGCGAAGCATTAGCTTAAGCCAGAGCAGATGTAGTCGAAGTAAACACCCATTTCACGACCAGCGTCAGCACCGACAAGACCAGCAGTGACTTCTTTCATTGCTTGGATTGCTTGGACAGTAGAACCAACGGGTACACCGAGGGAGTTGTAGGTTTCTTTCAAACCGTTGAGCACACGCTCATCGAGGATGGAAGGATCGCCAGCAAGCATTGCATAGGTTGCATAGCGGAGGTAGTAGTCGAGGTCACGAATACAAGCAGCGTAACGACGAGTGGTGTACATGTTGCCACCAGGACGAGTTACATCGGAGTAAAGGAGAGACTTAGCAACAGCTTCCTTTACAATTGCTGCAGCGTTAGCACTGATGGTGCTAGCAGCACGGACACGGAGAGCACCAGTTGTGAAATAAGCCTTGAGCTTATCCATTGCACTGCCATCAAGGTACTTACCTTGGACGTCAGCAGAGTTGATTACAGAAGTAATTGCGTCTTGCATTGTTATAATTCCTTATCTTAGTAGGTCTTAACGAAGTTCCAGAGGGTAAAAACCACTATGGAGAAAGTAATCAAATTTTATGATTACTCCATTGCTCCGATGACATAGTCAAAGTAAGCACCAGCTTCAGCTGCATCGTCGCCAGACATCATGCCAGTCGCAACAGCTTTCATTTCACGAACGGCCTGAGCAACCGCATCAACGGGAGTGCCCAAGGACTTGTACATTTCGCGAACGCCAACAAGACCGATTTCTTCGATGGGAGTTACATCACCAGCAACGACACCGTAGGTGATTAGACGGAGATAGTAGTCCATGTCACGGAGGCAAGTTGCAGTCATTTCTTCGCCGTAAGCGTTACCGCCGGGAGAAACAACGTCGGGGCGCTTCTGGAAGAGGGCATCACCAGCAGATTTGATGATGCGCTCACGGGAGCCAGTCAGGGTTTCAGCGATCCGAAGACGGCTTTCACCAGAAGTAACAAAAGCTTTGATGCGATCGAGTTCACCGGGGCTGAGGTAACGAGCTTCAGCGTCGGCATTCACGATGGATTTCGTGACAATACTCATCTATGGATTCCTCCTCTAGATATGAGACTAAATAAAGTAAATAATTACCAGATTTTAGGTTTAAACTGGTTTTTTATCAAATGAATGGTGGCTTTCTTTAATTTGCTTTATATTGCTCAAATTAAAACCAACATTGTGGGTGTGTGAAGCCCCTAAGCGTCCGGATTACTACCTAAATGTTTCATCAGAGAAATAAGCCGACACTGTCCTAGGTTTTCCTACAGCCATCCGCAAATATTTTGCGTTACTGTGTCACCTCTCCTTGTTGTTTCGTAACAGTTTTTAACATCTACAGGGGCTAAGGGGGATCTTGGGTTGAGTGCTGTCCTGAGGGACTAGAGCTGGTATTTTTCTCAGGTGCTGGCAGGTTTACTGAAAAATAGACCTCGAATTTTGTCATGGAATAGACTTTGACACGCATGGAAATGCCAGGATTGGGGGTTAGATGCCGAAAGCCAATGGTTTTTAGAAAAGACTGAGTTGTTCTGGTTCGGGGGTGAGCTCTTGCCAGGGGAGGGACGGCACTGGAATCTGGGCCTGTTGTAGTCGTTCTTGGAAATAACGGGCATGGCCGGGGGAGTGATCTTCGATGGGACAGTGCATGAAGAAATAGATGGAGTGGCCAGCGGCATACCATTGCTGAATCTGCTGGCACCATTGCTCGAAGTAGGGCTGATTTAAGGAACGTTTGGGATGGCTGATAAAACGGACAATGGCTTTCTGGTTCGTTACTGTTGGGATCAGCGGCACTTCTGGTTTGGGGCGTTGGGAATGGGCCTGGGGGTTATCGGGGCAATTGTAAATGGGGCGGGTATCTAATAGAACTTTACTCACACTGTGGTGAGCGAGCAGGATGTCAAGGCGATCGCGGTGGGGCGCTTGAAACCAGTCGAGGTGGCGTACTTCTACGCCTAGGGTGACGGGAGAATCTGCTAGAGCGAGTAGAAATGCCTGTAGATCGTCGTAGTAATTCGGGGAATAGTAAGGGGGAAGCTGGGCAAAGATACAGCCTAGGCGATCGCCTAAAGGTGCAACCCGGTCGATAAACGCCTTTGCCTGGTCTAATTGAGCCATTAACGGGCCTTGGTGGGTCACGGTCTGGGGAAATTTCAAGCAAAAGCGGAATTCAGGGGGTGTTTGTTCCCGCCAGCGTGTCACAGTTTCGGCGGATGGCACCGCATAAAACGTCGTATTTCCTTCTACGGCATGGAGGCGATCGCCATAGAGCCTCAAAAAATCCTTCGCAGCACTGCCCCTTGGGTAAAAATCCCCTAACCAACCCCGGTAGGCCCAGACTGCACACCCCAAACGAAATTCCTGTACCACGAAGACATTTCTCCCTACTGCTAGTTTGGCTGTCCCTGATTTTTACTGATTTTATCTAGAAATCCAGACAAACAAGTATTTTTACTCATTGCTTTGTTCACTTTGAGCAACTTCTTGGGGGAAGAATCGCTAAAAACGAATTGACGCAATCACACAGTTGTCAATAATTGTTTACAATATGTAATAGTTGGCCGGGTATTTCTGCATCAGTAGAAATTCAGCCCAGTATTAATTGTCAAAACTGTTCAGGAGATAACTATGTTTCCAACAAATAACGAACTCTCATTAGAACAACAATTCAGTCTCCGTTCCTTCGAAAGCCAAGTGCAACAGATGAACCGTGAGCAAGCCCTAGAGCACCTCGTGAAACTTTATGAGCAAATGCTCTCACGGGAGAATATGTACAAAGAAGTGATCAAACACCAATGGGGACTCTAGGGAATAGTCCAAATGCTGGAAATAGCACTAATAGTCAAGTTTATTCCGACTAAGAGCATCCACTGGTGAACGTGAATATTTTTCACTGGCCTCCTTCTCAAGCCTGATCACAACAGCATCACGCTAGGGATGTGGGGGTAGGGAAAAAATTCCAAACGATTTATTGACTTGCAGTTCAACTTCTTCAGGGAGAAGTGCTACCGTAAAGAAAATTTTGATTCTTAGCCCACAATTTTTAGCGATATTGCCATGTTTCATAGCGCCTTAGTCTGTACAGATTTTTCCGATGGCTTAGATCGACTCACTGGCTGCATCGCAAATCTGGTACAGGGAGGACTATCCCGGATTGTTTTTTTCCATAGTGTGCCCCTCTGGACAGAAGGCAATATCCCCCGCATTGACAAAGAAAAAGTTGCCGCTGCCCAAGCCCATCTTTCCAAGGCCCTCACCCAGGTGCCGGCTGGTGCAGATGTCAAAGTAGAAATTGTTTCTGGGAATGCCCTCGATAATATTCCCCAAGTCCTTGAGCAATATCAATGTGATGTCATTTTGGTGGGCACCCCCATCAAAAACTTAATCCAAGAAAAAATGTTTGGCAGTACGAGCCTGGGTCTGATCAAGTCTCTGAAAAAGCCGATCATGATCCTCCGGCCCCAGATTGTCTCTACCTATACTTGTGAGGAGTTGGCGCTGCGTTGCCGCCATCTGTGGCGATATCTGCTGCTTCCTTACAATGGCAGTGATGAGGCGAAATATTTAATTGAACAGGTGAAGACTTTTGCGAAAAATGCGCCCCAAGGGGCGATCGCCAATTGTTTTTTGTTGTCCGTCCTTGATAATTCTGGTATTCAGCGCATTCAGATTGAATATCTCCAAAAAGAGGCCGAGGAAAAACTCGCGAAGGTTAAAGGGGAGCTAGAAGCCTTGGGACTGACGGTCAAAACCGCCGTTAAAATTGGCAATCCCCTCAGTGAAACCCTCGACATTGCCGTCAAAGAAGATATTAGTGCGATCGCCATCGCCAGCAAACCCCGCAATCAACTCCTTGAACTCACGGTACACAGCTATGCGAGCGATTTGTTACACCGCAGTTGGTTCCCGACCCTATTTTTCCCGATGTAGGTAATCCGGCATCAAATAAAGGCGATCGCCCTTGCCGCAATTTAGACCGTGGATTTTGTGGAAAATCAAGGGATTTCTGGAGAAAAACTCAAATGTAACGAATTGCAAAGTATAATGAACAACATCTAATTTTTAGTTGTCGTTCGTTAGAGTAGGAAGCCCTTCACCATGCGAGTTGCGATCGCCGGAGCCGGATTAGCAGGATTATCCTGTGCGAAATACCTTGTTGATGCAGGACATACTCCTATTGTCCTCGAAAGAAGAGACGTTCTCGGTGGCAAAGTCGCCGCATGGCAAGACGAAGATGGTGACTGGTATGAAACTGGTCTACACATCTTTTTCGGAGCCTATCCCAATATGCTCCAGCTCTTTAAAGAACTCAACATCGAAGATCGTCTGCAGTGGAAAGAACATACGATGATCTTCAATCAACCCGACGCTCCTGGTACCTATTCCCGGTTTGACTTCCCCGATCTGCCCGCTCCCATCAACGGTGTGTTTGCCATCCTCCGCAATAACGACATGCTCACCTGGGAAGAAAAGATCAAATTTGGCATCGGCTTAATCCCGGCGATGGTACAGGGCCAAAAATATGTCGAAGACATGGACAAATATTCCTGGTCTGAATGGATGAAGAAACAGGGAATCCCTGAGCGGGTCGAAAAAGAAGTCTTCATCGCCATGTCCAAGGCCTTGAACTTCATCAACCCCGATGAAATTTCTGCCACCATTCTGCTCACCGCCCTGAACCGCTTCCTCCAAGAAAAGAACGGCTCAAAAATGGCCTTCCTCGATGGCTCTCCCACCGAACGCCTCTGTCAACCCATCGTGGACTACATCACTGAACGAGGCGGCGAAGTCCATCTCAACCGTCCCCTCAAAGAAATTCAACTCAACGAAGATGGCTCTGTAAAAGGCTTCCTGCTGCGTGGTCTAAACGGGGCCGAAGACGAATTTTTCACCGCCGATGCCTATGTGTCAGCGATGCCCGTCGATCCCCTCAAGGTAATGTTGCCCAAGCCTTGGAAAGAAATGTCCTTTTTCCAGAAACTGGATGGCCTCGAAGGCGTCCCGGTAATCAACCTGCATATGTGGTTTGATCGCAAATTAACCGATGTGGATCATCTCCTCTTCTCGCGATCGCCTTTATTAAGCGTGTATGCGGACATGAGCAACACTTGCCGTGGCTACTACAGCGACAAATCCATGTTAGAGCTGGTCTTAGCCCCCGCAAAGGACTGGATTAGCAAGTCCGATGAGGAGATCATCGCCGCCACCATGGAAGAATTGCAACAACTCTTCCCCGATGACTTTACGGGTGATAATCAAGCCAAACTTTTGAAGTACCATGTGGTGAAAACTCCCCGCTCCGTTTACAAGTCAACCCCCGGTCGCCAAGATCACCGTCCCTCCCAGGAGACACCCATCTCCAACTTCTTCCTCACTGGGGACTACACAATGCAGCGCTATCTCGCCAGTATGGAAGGGGCCGTCCTCTCCGGGAAACTCACCGCCCAAGCTGTTGCGAAAGCGGCTGAAACCACCCTTGCTGACCAGGCCACCACTGTTTCCGTTGCCGCATAAAATCAGTCTGTGGGAGACTTCTTGACAAAATTAAGATTAATTTCCCATTTGACTCGTACAATGCGACAATCATTATGGCTTTTTTTGCCCACGGGGAGGCCCGGAAACGACTCCCCAGACACTTCGCCCGCAACGCATGCTGCAATTGTCTAGACTTCAACCTTCCCCACCCACTGCCTCGTCCTTCATCTCCCGTGAAGAGGCCTACGAATATTGTCGTACTGTTACGGCGATGTATTCTAAGACGTTTTACCTAGGCACCCTCCTCATGCCCAAGGAAAAACGCGAGGCAATTTGGGCCATTTATGTCTGGTGTCGTCGCACCGATGAACTGGTTGATGGGCCAGAAGCGGTTAATACTACCCCAGAAACCCTCGATCAATGGGAGCGGGATCTCGAATCTGTATTTGCGGGGCAACCGGTTGCCGATCCAGATGTGGCCTTGGTGGATAGCTTGAATCGCTTTCCCCTTGATATCCAACCCTTTCGGGACATGATTGCTGGGCAGCGCATGGATTTGTACCGCAGTCGCTATGAAACATTTGAGGACTTGGAGCTCTATTGCTATCGAGTCGCTGGGACTGTGGGCCTGATGTCCGGGGCGGTCATGGGTTTAGAAAATCGCACGAATACGGCCCCCTGGAATCGTCAAAGCCAGTCTCAGATGCCGACGGAAGAGGCGATCGCCCTGGGGATTGCGAATCAACTAACAAACATTCTCCGGGATGTGGGGGAAGACCGGGGCCGTGGTCGCATTTACCTGCCCCTAGAAGATTTAGCGTTATTTAACTATTCCGAAAAGGACTTGTTTGCAGGGGTCATCGATGAGCGGTGGCGATCGCTAATGAAATTTCAAATTAAGCGGGCCCGCCATTACTACCAAATTGCCGAGCGGGGAATTCGGTCGCTCCATCCCGATGCCCGCTGGCCGGTGTGGTCTGCCTTGATGTTGTACCAAGGGATCCTCGATATCATCGAGAAAAATGACTACGATGTCTTTAACCGCCGCGCCTATGTGCCGACGGCCAAGAAAATGGTTTATCTACCCGTCGCCCTACTGCGATCGCAAGTGTTGTAAACCATTAACGCCAACGGATTTTCCCTGAAGCAAGAAAAAGGCGATCGCCAAGTTTTATTGGTTACTCTCCGATTAGGCGATGAATCTGCTGCAGAAAATCATCATAATCAACCACTGGCTTAGAAATATACCCTTCAGCCCCACTCTTGCTCAGGAAGGTTTCGCGATCGCCTTGCATCGCGTGGGCTGTCACTAAAATCACTGGAATTTCCTTCGTCTGGGGATCTGCTTTGAGCATTTGGGTAATCCGAATTCCATCCACTGACTCCCCTTCATAGAGACTGGCCGTTAGGGAAACATCCATCATCACCAGATCAACCTTTCCCGCTGACGTTAAGGCCATAATTTCCCCGACATTCTCAGAGCAGAGCACATCGAACTGGCCCCGTTTCTGCAAAATTGTGCTGAAAACACGCACATTAATCGGATCATCTTCAACTATCAATATCGTGGCCATAACTACTTTCTTGAGATTAGGGACAACTGCAAACAATCAATTCTGGGATTCACTATGGCGTAATCACTGGGGTCTTGCGGGCCATTGAGCAGAAGCACAATATATCATCTCTGTCACCTCGATTATTACCCCCTTGAATTAAAGACATCGCGTAACTTATTTCTACCCAAAGCAAAGCGAATCCATAACAATGTTTTTTGCGACAGAGAGCCCTATGCCTTTATGGTGAAAAAGATGCAAACGCTTGTAAAGATTTAAGAATCAACAGTATATTCCTTGAAAACAGCGTTCCCCATTATTGTCCAATCAGCATAAATTCATGGCACAACAACTCGATCTGCTCCAGTCCGGTCACATTATCCCGACAGCGCTCCATGTGGAAATGGAACAGTCCTATATGGAATATGCGATGAGTGTGATCGTCGGACGGGCATTGCCAGATGTGCGGGATGGTCTGAAACCAGTGCATCGGCGGATTTTGTATGCGATGTATGAGTTGGGTTTAAGTCCGGATCGTCCTTACCGCAAATGTGCGCGGGTGGTGGGGGATGTGTTGGGGAAGTATCATCCCCACGGCGATCAGTCCGTTTATGATGCCTTGGTGCGGTTGGTGCAGGATTTCTCGACGCGCTATCCGTTGTTGGCGGGACATGGAAATTTTGGTTCGATTGATAATGATCCGCCGGCGGCGATGCGGTATACGGAAACGCGGTTATCGCCCGTGAGTTTTGAGGCGATGTTGGCACAGATTAGTGAGGATATTGTTGATTTTACAGATAATTTTGATGGGTCGCAGCAGGAGCCAGTGGTGCTGCCGGTACAGTTGCCGATCTTGCTGTTGAATGGTTCTTCGGGGATTGCGGTGGGGATGGCAACGAATATGCCGCCGCACAATTTGGGGGAAGTGGTGGATGGGTTGATCGCTTTGATTGATGATCCAGAAATTGAGGATGAGAAGTTATGGGCAGTTATTCCTGCGCCGGATTTTCCGACAGGGGGAGAAATCGTTGATCTCGCTGGGGTGCGCGACGCCTACCGGACGGGACGGGGCATTATTCCGATGCGGGGCATTGTCCATTTGGAAGTGCTGCAGGTGGGGCGGAAACGGAAGCGGGATGTAAATGCGCTGGTGGTGACGGAACTGCCCTATCAGGTGAATAAGGCGGCGTGGATTGAAAAGATCGCGGATCTGGTGAATGATGGCAAGATTTCGGGGATTTCGGATATTCGGGATGAGAGCGATCGCCAAGGGATGCGGGTGGTGATTGAACTGAAGCGGGATGCGGAGCCGGAGAAGGTTTTGAAGCTGCTTTATAAGAAAACGGCGTTGCAGTCCAATTTTGGGGCGATTTTGCTGTCTTTGGTGAATAATCAGCCGCGCCAGTTGTCGTTAAAGGCGATTTTGCAGGAATTTCTTGAATTTCGGGAAGAAACGGTCACTCGGCAATATCGGTATGAGTTAGAGCAGAAGGAAACGCGGCAACATTCGGTGGAGGGGTTATTACTCGCGCTGAATAATTTGGATGCGGTGATCGAGATTTTGCGGAATGCGGCGGATGGCACGACGGCAAAACAGCAGTTTCAGGCGGCATTGGGGTTTAGTGAGAGTCAGTCGGATGCGATCTTGGCGATGCCGATGCGGCGGTTAACGGGCTTGGAACGGCAAAAACTGGAACAGGAGTCAACGGAACTGGCAACGGAGATTGCCAAGTTAAATAAGTTGTTGAGCGATCGCCACGAATTACTCAAGGCACTAAAGCGGGAGTTACGCAGTTTAAAACGGAAATTTGCCGACCCGCGTCGCACCCGTTTACCGGATGTGCCATCCCCTGAACCGGAACCTGTCACAGTCGAGGCGGAGCCAGACACCCCCGCAGCGACCCCGAAGAAAAAACGCCAATCCCGTAAAAAGGAGGAACCCGTGCTTGCCCTCCTGCCGCAACTAACGGAGACTTCCCATGTAGCGATCGCCGCGTCGGGGGGGGTGTATTGGGGCAATGATGATGCGGGGCTATTGGATGAGGAACCGACCATTTTTAAGGTGCAGATTGGCACGCAGGAAAATTTAATCGTCTGCACCGACCAAGGGAAAGCTTTTCCGGTGGCGATCGCCGATTTACCCTACCAAGAACAGCGGGATAAGCCCCAATTAATCGATTTATTACCGGATCATGCCCTACGGGATAATCATCAGCCGATTACCCAGTTTTTATTGCCCGATAATTTAGCAGAGTACGATTTACTTTTACTTACAGCCCAAGGACGGATTAAACGTCTCCCGGCGATCGAACTCGAAAGTTTCACCAGTCGCGGTTTAAGTTTGATCAAGCTCAAGGACAAGGACACCCTCAAATTCGCCTGTTTCGTGAAGGGGGGTGAACAGGTGGCGATCGCCGTCAGCAGTGGGCGGGTCTTGCATTTGCCCGTGAACGATCACGAAATCCCTGTCATGGGCAGAACTTCCCAAGGGAACCAAGCCCTGCGCCTCCGCTTTAATGAGCAAATTGTCGCCTGCGTTCCCTGCCAACGGCACAACGAACTTTACTTAATCTCCGAGGAAGGCTACGGCAAAAAATTAGCCGCCAGCAGCTTACGGCTCGGTAAACGGGGTGACATGGGCAACCATGTGATGCGCTTTGAATCAAAAACTGATCTGCTCCTTACACTTTTCGTTCCCGATCAACAGGAATCCCTGTTGGTAAAAGATTCCCAAGAAAACCTTGATCTGTTGCCCTTCGGTAAATTCAACCTCGCTGAAAAGGATAGCCCCGGACAAAAATTGGTGAAATTAACTGGGGGCGATCGCCTCGTTAATTGTTATCTGAGTGGGTCGTAGAAGCCATAAAAAAGAGGGGATTAATTTCCCCTCCGTGGTCATTGCCTTTGAGCTTGTTTTTGAGCATTTTATTGCGTTTTTTTAGTTGCCGTTGACGGGCCGCGCCGCCTTTGCCTTTGTCGTTACGACCCCGACGCCGGGGACTTTCCCAACTTTTGATGCGCATCGGATTAATAGTAATTTTCTGAACTTCTTTTTTGACCATAACACAAATGGCCTAGATTTTTCTGCGCGGCCTAAAACTCAGCCATGGGTTAGACTTTCAGCCTATGATAAAAACGACTTTTTTCTAGGAGATTATGGTGCGATCGCCGTTTCGAAAAGCACAGGTTTTATTCACTACCTACTACGCCTACATGGTGGAATATCGGGCCGAGCTATTTTTTTGGGTGCTCAACTCGTCCCTACCGATTATCCTGTTGGGGGTCTGGACAGAAGCCTCGAACCAAGTGGAGTTGCCCCTGTCTGCAATTGAATTTGCCCGCTACTTTATCGCCGTCTTTTTTATTCGCCAACTGACCCTCGTCTGGGTGATCTGGGAATTTGAAAAGGAAGTCTCCCAGGGAAAATTGTCCTTTGCCCTACTCCAACCCATTGATCCCGTTTGGCGACATTTTGCGAGCCATGTGTCGGAACGGTTTGCCCGCCTGCCCTTTAGCATTGCCCTGGTGCTCTTGTTTTTTGCCCTTTATCCCCGGGCCTTTTGGGTACCGAGCCTGACCCAGGTGCTACTTTGTATTCTGACGGCGGCGATCGCCTTTGGTCTGCGTTTCCTCCTGCAATACACCTTTGCGATGGCGGCCTTTTGGGTGGAACGGGCCAGCGCCATCGAACAAATTTGGTTTTTGTTTTATATTTTCCTCTCTGGCTATATCGCTCCCCTGGAAACCTTTCCGCCCCTCATGAAAGAAATTGCCCTGCTGACCCCCTTCCCCTATGTGGTGTACTTCCCCTCGGCGATCTTGATGGGGTTACCGGTGCGTCTCACCGAAGGCTTCATTGTCATGGGCGTCTGGAGTTTGATTTTCTATGGTCTAAATCGCTACTTTTGGCGTAAAGGTTTGAAACATTATTCCGGCATGGGTGCGTAGGAAGCTTAACTTTTGTTGAGTTTTATTGATAGCTATAAAGTCCGGTTCCTATGATGATCGAACCCCCAGAGGGTTTAAAGATTGACAAATTTGAAGGAGCCACCATGCGCTACATGGAAGATGAAGACGGTAAGCTGAATAATTTTGCCCAAGAGCCCAAAATGTACCAAGCAGAGGCAAAAACAGCGAAAGAACAAAAAAATTTGCTGGTTATTGGTGTTCTAGGAGGCGTACTTGTGGCGACCCTCATCGGTGTCACGGTGCTGATCTCCGGTTAGGGGTCTGGTCTGGCGGCTAAGGAAGTCAGGCTACACTAAAGATGTGATGGATCAATCACATTTAAGAGGCGATCGCCATGAATGAAGGACTTCTTGCTGTTGAAATTATTGGGATTTTTACGGTTGCGTTTATAATTTTGACCCCAATTCTTTATTGGGTTTTACCGCACCATTTTTCTCTTTCCTGAAAGCAGTTTTGGTCAAGTTTTCCCGGGCTGTACCTGGCCCACCACAAGAATATTGATGGAATCAAGTTAACCAAGGGCGGCCCTGTCGCTCTTTTTTTTGTGGTCGGCATGATTTTTAAACGGGTGATGACGCAACGAACCATAAAACCCGTAAGCTATGGACAAGTACACCCAATCGATTAAATGTGAACGATGGCGCGTAAAAAAGTTGTCTATCAAGAATTTGGTAACACTGTCCCAGACGAGACCCCGGAAATCGTTGATCTGCCGCCCCAACAACAAAGTCCCCGCATCCAAGCGAGCCGCTCTGGTCGTAAGGGCAAGACGGTAACTGTAATTACGGGACTACAACATTCCCCAGAGACGTTACAAAAACTCTTAAAGCAATTGAAAAATAAATGTGGCTCCGGGGGCACCCTCAAGGACAATACCCTAGAAATCCAGGGGGATCAGCGCCAGCCGATTCTCGCATTCCTCCTTGACCAAGGTTACAAGGCGAAAATTAGTGGTGGCTAGGGAATGGTCGGCGCTTCCGTCCACCAGAAAAGATCGGCAACCTCTGGCGTCGGGGTGAGATCTGGACTTGGATTGAGCAATACGGTCTGCTGTTTTAGGTGTTGTCCGAGGCGACGTTGTACCCGCTCAGGAATGCCATAGCCATAAATGACATGGCCTTGACCGGCGAGGGTAATAATTTGGGTATTGGGGTTACGTTGAGCAAAATTGGCGATCGCCTCAGCCATGGTTTCATCCCAGACCACCTGGGCGGCGAAAAAATTGTCAAAATCAAAGTTGCCATGCTGACCATGGCCCGTAAAAGCATCCTGGAGAAGCGCCTGGTAACTTTCGTTGCTCAGATCCAGTTCGTTACGGGGCGGTAAATATTCGTAATCGGCAGCTTCTAAGCTATCCAAACCGGCTGAGGAAACCTGACGCACCACTTCATTGGGGGCATTGAGGGCGACCACTGGAATCTGTTTTTCCTGGGCAAAGCGGAGAATTGGCGCGTACAATTCCCAGTCAAAACCCCAACGGGTTTCATATTCCGTTTGGGCGACAAGGTCAGCTTCGCTAATTTCCCCGGCAATGTATTGATCTAAAACCCCTTGGAAGGGCCGTTGAAACATTTCCATGGCGATCGCCACCTGGGGATGATGGTCGTGGAGGGCTTTGATGATTTCTAACTGGGCGATGTGGTCAGCCTCGCTGGTGTGGTGTTCACCGAGGTAAATGACTTGCGCTGTTTTCAGGGTGGCGAGGGCAGCCCTCGCGTCGGTTGTGGGCGCGGTTTTGACAGTGATCGTCTCTAAAGTATTGCCGAAACTGTCATCGGCATAGGCGAAAGAGCCATAGAAAAAGATGCTTCCCCACAACAGCCAACCCCAAGCACTGCGCCATGCTCCCATAAACTTTTCCCCACAAATCTTTTTTTAGAAAACAAAGAGAACTCAAGAAACTATGGCTATGGTAACGCAGGGGATTTTTGGCGACAGATTTAGCCCTGGGGGAAAATTGATCTGTTCCTCTATCTAAACCAGTCAGCCATGCACCACGCTTCAATTCGCACCGCCGATATCCACCGGGCGATCGCCTTTTACGGACAGCTCGGTTTTGCCATGGAAACCCAGTTCACCACGGGGTACACCCTCGCCTGTTGGCTTAAAGGCCCCCTTGGACGTTTGGAACTCATCCAAATCCCCCAACCAAAGCCCGCCCCCGATGCCTTTGGTGATGAACATTATGTCGGCTACTATCATTTATCCTTTGACCTGACCGAAATCACGTCAGATTTAGCCATTTGGCTCGCCGATTTGCAACAAAATGCCCCGGAACCGATCACGGTTCTTCTAAAACCCCAACAACAGATGATTGGCGATCGCATTTATGAGGTGATGTTCCTTGCCGATGCCGATGGTCTGCCCCTCGAATTTATCCGGTATCAGGGAGCACGAGCTTAAAATTGCCCTTTGCTACACTGGAGAGCCTGTGAATTTTTTCTCGCCCATGACCGACGAACAGCTCAAGCTTTTTTCTGTGGCCGATGCCCCCAATCCTTACCGCGTCGAACGCGCCCCCAGGCTTACCATGGGCCAAGAAAGCCTCCTGCAATGGAAGCAACGACTGCAAAACTTTCAGGACAAGGTTCGTCAAAATCCAGCCGCAAGCCAAACCAGTTTACTTTTTGAGACCCAGTCGAAGCCAGACCACTGGGACGCCGAAAAAATTGACCCCTTTACCCTGCCGCCGAAGCCCTGGGATTTCTATCGAGAGCGTTATGATCCCCTCCAAGAAGGTCAAGCGAATATTTACTTTGTCCTCGACCATGCGGTGCCATTACTGCTCTATGTGGGGGAAACAAAATTATCGATTAAGCAACGCTGGAAAGGGGTTCACGATTGTAAAGATTACATTGATGCTTACATCAGCTTGCACCGTCAGTACGACTTGAATGTGGCGGTCAATTTAGCGTTTCATGTGTCAGTCCCCACAGACCGCTCCCAACGGCTCGCCCTAGAACGGGATTTAATCTTGAAGTGGCGATCGCCGTTTAATAAAGAATGTTGGCGCTACTGGGGACAACCCTTCCAGCGGCGGGGCTAAGATGGGGCTATGCTCCCCGTAAATTTTTCTACCCATTGCCTATCAGAAAAACTCCGCAGTACTCCGCCTATAGCCACAGGCTTAGGGGGTGGTGTAGCGGAGCAAGCCGTAAGGCTTAAATTCTTAATACACAGTCTACAAAATATTTGTCAAAATGCAGATATGCTAAACATGACGTGGGAATTTAAGCTAAAACCAACTGCTGAGCAGGTTTCAGAAATTGAGCGCACATTAACTGTGTGCCGCAAAGTCTGGAACTACGCTTTGCGTGAGCGTAAAGACTGGCTGAATTCTCGCAAGTCACCGATTAACGCTTGCTCAATCGAACGTGAGTACATCATTTCGGTTGATGAACCGTTTCCTAATTACCACGTTCAAGCAAAACGCTTGACTACAGCCAAGAAGGAAATTGAAGCACTGCGGTCGGTCAACGCTCAGATGTTGCAGCAAGTTTTACGCAAACTTGAAACAGCGTTTGAGCAATGGCGAATGAAAAAACATGGCTTCCCTCGGTTCAAGAATCAAGCTCGGATGCGCAGTTTTGTGTTCCCGCAAATGCTGAAAAACTGCGTCAGCCAAGCTGGCATTAAACTGCCGCAGCTGGGATGGGTGAAGGTTCGGTGGTCACGTCAGATCCCAGACTTGTTTGTTGTCAAGCAAGCGCGGATTGTACGCAAGGCTTCTGGTTACTTTGTCATGTTGAGTTTGCAAGCCGATGTGGATGTACCTCAAACATCGTTTTATGGGCATTCCATTGGCATTGATGTCGGGCTGGAATATGGAATATTTTCTCAGTACTTCGGATGGCACACAAGTTAAACGCCCACGCTTCTTTGCTAAGTTACACCGTAAGCTGAAATTGCTGCAACGTCGCTTAAAGCATAAGCAGAAAGGAAGTGTTAACTGTGCAAAGTTGTTAAAGAAAATCGCCCGTGTGCATCAACGGATTGCAGATACTCGCAAAGATTGGCATTTCAAGCTAGCGCATCGAATCTGTGATCAGGCTGATAGCATTTTTATTGAGGATTTGGATTTCCGAATCATAGCAAAAGGGATGCTCGGCAAGCACACACTTGATGCCGGATTTGGGCAATTTACCAATCAGATACTGCCTTGGGTTTGCTTCAAGCGTGATAAATATTACGCCAAAGTCAACCCGAACGGTAGTAGCCAGGAATGTCCAGATTGCGGCGGTGCAGTTCGCAAAACACTGAGTGACAGATTGCATCATTGTCATGCGTGTGGGTCAACTAAGCCCCGTGACGTTGCAGCGGCTCAAGTGATCAATTCCCGTGGGCAACGGGATAGAGAAAATGCCTGTGGAGTCGAGGTGGCGGGGGATTCGGTAACAGGTTCTAGTCAACTGGCTGTGAAGCAGGAAATCTTTAGAGCGATCTAAAGAATCCCCATCCAAACAGAGTTATGGATGGGGAGTATGTCAAAATTGGCGATGTTTCGCTTCCTCTCTTTTCCTTGGCATGGCTATTTCTCCTAGAAAAGTGGCGCGACCGCGATCGCCCCGACAGCAGCAAACAACGTTTTTCCGACGGCGCTGGTTTGTTTTTGGTCTAATTGGCCTAACCTGTGGGGCGATCGCCTACCAACGTATCCAAGGCGCTTTACGTCCAGCCAAAGCCATTTTTGTCCTTGGGGGCCACGAAGAACGGGAGCGGTTTGCGGCCCAATTTGCCCAGGAACATCCGGATCTCAAAGTTTGGGTTTCCTCCGGTAGTCCACCGGAATATGCCCGCCAGATTTTTGCGAACTATCAAATCGAAGGCGATCGCCTCCAGCTCGATTACCAGGCCGAAGACACCGTCACCAACTTCACCAGCCTCGTAGACGAATTTAAACAAGAAAATATCGACAGCGTCTACCTCATCACTTCCGAAAACCACATGAACCGCGCCAAGCTCGTGGCCAGCATTATTTTCGGCACCCGTGATATTGCCATTAAACCAGTGCCTGTCCCATCGGATAATCCCCCGGAAACGACGATGAAATGTATCCGTGATGGGCTCCGCTCAATCCTCTGGGTGGTCACCGGCGAAACAGGCCGCGAATGGCAAACCCTAACGCAGATCCCTACCCAGGCGATCGCCCCCAGCGCCAGACGACCAGAGGAGAATTTATAATAGCTGAGGTTTTGCTTGCGCACAGGAGTCATGATGGAGTCAACCGCCGAACCGATTTATTTCTATAAGGCCCATGACCCCTATGGCTGTTTCTCGAATTTTTCCCTGCACCCGATCCACTGCGAAGCCCTAGATTGGCCTACCGTTGAGCATTTTTACCAAGCCCATAAATTTCTCCCTATCCACCAACAAGATCTCATCGACAAAATTCGCGCTGCCCCGACCCCAGAAATTGCCGCCGCCCTAGGCCGCGATCCCCAGCACCCCAAACGCCCCGATTGGGAAGACATTAAACGAACCGTGATGTGGCAAGGGGTTTGGACAAAATTTAAAACCCACCCTGACATTGCCCAAATTTTGCTGGCAACGGGGGACGCAGCAATTATTGAAAATTCCCCGGTGGACTATTACTGGGGCTGTGGTGCCGATGGCAGTGGGAGTAATTATCTTGGCAAAGTCTTAATGCGGGTACGCCGCCAACTGCGCCACGGGGAATAACCCCATAGCCTTCTTTCGAGCGAAAATGTTACCTTTTGTTTAGGACAAGCCACGTCCTAGCAGTTCCTCATTTCTCGCGCTCAGTAATGGAAAAATCTCACCTTGGGTTTGATGTGATCATTGTCGGTGGCGGTATTGTCGGGGTCACCCTCGCGGCCTGCCTCAAGCAGACAGATCTGCGGATCGCTATCGTGGAAGCACAACCCCTTGATGTGGTGACCCAACGGCAGCGGGCCTATGCGATGTCCCTGCTTTCCCAGCGGCTTTTCCAGGAGTTGGGGGTTTGGGAGGCGATCGCCGCCCGTAGTGGCAAATACCGCAATATTCAATTATCGGACGAAAATTTTTCTGGGGTCGTTAGATTCTCCCGCCAGGATCTCAAGACTGATTTTCTTGGGTTTTCGGGGCAGCACCAAGTTGTTCTTGAAACTCTCCAGGCTTCTCTGCGGGGCTATGGCAATATCCGCTGGTTCTGTCCAGCCCAAGTCACCGCCATTCACTACGAGTCTGAGCAGGTGATCGTGGAATTATCCAGCGAAACCCAGGGGCAGATCAAGATTCAAGGAGCTTTAGTGGTGGGAGCCGACGGGCCACGCTCTCTTGTGCGCCAAGGGGCAGGCATTAAAACGAGGGGGTGGAAATATTGGCAATCCTGTGTTACCTGCGTTGTCGAACATGACGCCCCCCGCAATGATGTCGCCTTTGAACGATTCTGGGGTACGGGGCCGATGGGAGTTCTACCCCTAACCGAAAATCGCTGTCAAATCGTCTGGACAAATCCCCATGCCGAAGCCCAACGCCTGAAAGAATTACCTCCGGAAGTTTTCCTAGAATATTTAGAACAACACACCGGCCCCCAGCTCGGTCGCTTAAAATTGCTTGGCGATCGCCAGGTCTTTCCGGTGCAACTGATGCAAGGCGATCGCTATGTGGATCATCGTCTCGCGTTGGTGGGAGATGCGGCCCATTGTTGTCACCCGGTAGGGGGCCAGGGTCTCAATTTAGGCATCCGTGATGCGGCGGCCCTCGCCCAAACCTTGATCGAAGCCCAGCAACGGGGCCAGGATCTAGGAAGTTTGGCTGTGTTGAAACGCTATGAACGGTGGCGCAAGCGGGAAAATCTGGTAATTCTTGGCTTTACGGATTTCCTCAACCGCCTTTTTTCCAACCGCGTTTGGCCCGTGGTCTGGGTGCGCCGTCTGGGGCTGATTGTGATGGCGAAATTTAATCCCCTGCGCCTGTTTGCGCTCAAACTCATGACCGGACAAAAGGGCCGTCAACCCCGCATTTTGGCGTAACTTTCTTGCTAGATTATTAATTTTTCGGGAGATTCTAGGGATTTGCGTTCAAAATTGAAACCAAGTGAGCGTAAATTTTCCAATCATCCCATGCGTTTTCAATTTATCTATCGGGCGATCGCCCCTGTGCTTCTGGCGAGTCTACTGTTTCTGACGGCCTGTGGTGGCAATCCCCCGGTTCCCCCCCTGACTCGAACCCTGGGACTAATACTGAAGTCACCACCCCGGCAACGGAGACGGCCCAAACACCCCAAAAGGGCAGTGCTTTTAATCAATTTTTCCCAGCGGACAAAACCGAGGGCTATGACCGGGTCTTTACCCAAGAAAAAGAGGGTTTCGCGGAAATTAAATTAACCCTCAACGGTACGGAAATGGCAAAAATTTCCATCTCAGATACCGCCACCAATCTCGCTGCCCGCAGTAAATTTGCTGAAGCCGAAGAAACGGTTGATGGGTTCCCCCTCGTGGCCCAGGGAGCAAATGCCCATGCGGTTTTAGTGGGCGATCGCTATCAAGTGAAAGTGATGTCCCGAGATCCTAGTTTTGGCCCCGATGAGCGCAAGGCTTGGCTCGCCAAAGTGAACCTACAGGGTTTAGCGAGTTTATAAGGCCAATTTTTCGTAAACCACAGCCGTAATTTTCTATTGACTAAATTAGGAGGTTTTTCATGAGTGCTTCGATTGTGGAGTTGATGGACCAGTTACCCGAAAAAAATCTCACGACCATGCTTTTAAATGGTCTGGATTTTGTGGTGCCTGGGGAATGGACGAACATTGTTGGCTTCGACAATATGGTTAAAGCGGTGACGCGGGAGACCGACCCGGCAATTATCCAAGCGGTGCGCGATCGCGCCATTGTCCTCTACAGCGACAAATCCCAGGGTTATCAGCGGGCGATGTGGATCTACCAAACCGTTGACCAGGCGGATAAAGCATTGGCGGCGGCGGCCCTGGCGAATAAAGTGGGCGACAAAATTCCCTTGGTAGGTGGCTTGATGCAGAAAGTGACCCCCAATGCTGATAAGGCCCAGGCGATTGATTTGTGTCTAAAGCTGGTCGCCGAAATTACCTGTTTTTGTCAGATTAATGGCATTCCGGGGGATAGTCTGGGGGATTTCATGAAGGCGATCGCCGACTATAGTGGCGAAGAATTGATGCGGATCGCCACCCTGATTTGTGTGGATGGTTTAATTCCCCTGGGGCCAGATTTCCTCCAAAAAATTGACCGCACCTTAAATAATCTTTCGGCGGGAGAACTCAGCAATAATCCGGCCTTTGGTCGTGTCGGAGAATTCTTGCCGGGTGGGAATCCTGCGGGGAAATTGGCCTTTATTAACCGCAGTTTTAGCTCCATGCAGGGCTGGATGAGCGGCTTTGTGAGCGCCCGTGGTTTGACCCCCGAAAAAATCATGGATCATATCCAAGGGTTTGTGGAAGTTTCCGATAACAAGCTCGATTATGTGGCGGCCTTCTTGGATCTCAGTACCAACTATTACGAACACACAGGCACCCAAACCGTTGCCCGGCGGCTCATTGACCGCGCCTACGGAGAAATCTAAAACCAGCCATTACCAGGCAAATTTTGATAATCTGCTAGTTTAAGGGAGGAAAATCACCTCTCTTTTTTATTGTGTTGTGGGAAAGCCAAAAGCCATGATGAAGCCGAAAAATTCCTGGTGGCGATCGCCAAAAATTTTATGGATTAAACTTTGTCTGATTGGCAGCTTACTGATCGGTTGTGCCCCCGTTGTGCCCCCGGCAGAAAGCAATCCCCGCACCTTTGCCCCCCTGAGCGTAGAATTCCTAGACGAATATTGGTTACCCAAAACAGAGTTTCAAGGGACAACGGTCGGCGGCCTATCGGCTCTCTATTACGATGCCCAGACCGGTGATTATTATGCCCTGAGTGATGACCGCTCCCAGTTTGCTCCGGCCCGCTTTTATACCTTCGATCTGACAATCGATGAAACCGGAGCCATTCCCCAAATCCAGCAGCTCAACCTCAAGGAAATGACGTCTTTAACCACCCCTGACGGTGAAACTTTTGCCCCAGGGAGCCTTGACCCAGAAGGATTGGTGCTCTCGCCCCGCAATACATTATTTATTTCCAGCGAGGGGGATACCGACGCCGCCATTGATCCGTTTGTGAAAGAGTTTGACCGCGAAGGGCGCGAATTAACCTCCCTCAGAATTCCCCAACGTTTTCTAACAGGCGATCGCCAGCGGGGTGTGCGCAATAATTTAGGATTTGAATCCTTGGCCATTTCTGCCCCTTCCCAAGCCGCCGTTGACCCTTTTCGGATCTTTGTCGCTCCAGAATCATCCCTTCATCAAGACACGCGTTCTGATAATGTGGGTGCGCCCATCCGTCTACTGCATTACGTCATCAATCCCATCGGCGAACCTGTGTTAATTGCCGAGCATCTCTATCCTTTAGAACCTGCGCCCCAAGGAACCTTTTCCAATGGCCTTGTGGAAATGATTGCCCTCCCCCAGGAAGGTTATTTTCTCAGCCTGGAGCGCAGCTATGGCCTTGGAGGGGTTGGTGCGAAACTGTTCCAGGTGGCCATTGGCAATGCCACCGACACTGCCCGCATCGAATCCCTTGCCGGAAATCCAGAGACCGTTGTCCCCATGCAGAAAACCCTATTGCTGGATCTGCGACAGTTGGGGATTGGTCTCGATAACCTAGAAGGTATGACCCTAGGGCCACAGCTTGTCGATGGCAGCCAAAGTTTACTATTGATCAGCGATGATAATTTCAGTACCGATCAGGTAAATCAGCTCTTGCTCTTTCGCTTGAGTAATTCGGCGGCTAAAGTCACATCAAAATAAGGCCAAGTCCCCACCTCTCCGGCTAGCACCGTAAAGGGTTGATCCGGTTCCCCTAGATCACTGAGTACCAGGTCAGCTCCTGTAAAATCTTGGTTAGCGGTGTAGTTATTCACTGTGACAACGGTGGTGAGGCCCGCATCCCGTGACGAAAGCCAGCCATTACCAGAATCTTCAAAGGCGACACATTGCTCGGCCCGGAGATTCATTTTTTCGAGGGCATAGAAAAAGATATCGGGGGCCGGTTTTTTCTGGGGGACCATGTCGCCAGCGGCAATAACCTCAAACCAATCCATGGCATCGGGGGCGAGGGAATGGGTCAATAGGGCAGTGACATTGGCTGGGGTAGTGGTGGTGGCGATCGCCAAACGAATGCCTTGATCCCGTGCTTCTTTGATCAGTCGTCTAACGCCGGGGCGTAGTGGTAAAACTTCATTGGCTAACAAATCGCAGTAATGCTGGGTTTTGCGGGCATGGAGATCCTTGATAAAAGCAGTCAGATCACCGACCGATGGCATTTGTGGCTGCCAAGATTCAATGTAAAAACGAATTCTTTCTTTACCCCCCGTCACCTTCAGGAGCTGACCGTAAAGATCCACCGACCAATCCCAGGGCAAACCGACATCCGCAAAGGCGCGGTTAAAAGCAACGCGGTGGGCATCCTTTTCTGTATTGGCCAGGGTGCCATCCACATCAAAAATCAGGGCTTCTAGTTGTCCCATGTAAAACCTCAACTATTTTTATCGTCCCCACTGTACTGGGAAATTGTCTGCAATACTGAAAAGTTGCTTAATGCAAAAACAGCATTCTAAATCTCAAAAATTAAATAATCAAATCAATTGCCTTGGGGAAGCTCGGCAGAGGTAACTTGATTGGGGTTGGCGGCAACTTTAAGCCACAACATAAAAGTGCTACCGGGGAGAGCTTCGGTATGGGGTAAGCCAATGGTTGGGCTATATACTTCAATGTCCCCGGCCATTTTTCCCACAAGATCAGCGGCGATCGCCAACCCCAGCCCAGTACCTTCAATGGTGCTTTCCGCCTGCACTCCCCGATAATGCCGTTCAAAGACATGGGGCAAATCCGCTGGGGGGATACCGTAGCCCGTATCGTGGACGGCAATGGTGAGTTCCTGGGCCTGGGCTTCCACCTGCAAGAACACTTGTCCCCCGGATGGGGTATATTTCAGGGCATTTTCTAAGAGATTATTCAAAACTTCCATCAGGGCTGTGTGATTCCCTAAGACCCAAGGAGACGGTTCTGGCAACCCATAATTTAAAGTGATCCCCCGCTCGATGGCGATCGCCCCCAGGGAAGCGACGAGGGGAAGTACCACTTCTGCTACGGGTAACGGCTCTACGGAGAGGGAACGGTCTGGGGCAAAACTCGGTTCACCATTGGGCGGTAAAGCCAAACTTGGCCCTCCCTCCAACTGGGGAATTTGGGCCGTTAAGAGATCCACCTCTTCACTAAATTGGGTGAGCAATCCTTTCAGGCGATCGCTTTCCCGGACAATGCCTTCGGCGACCGGATAATTTTTCTCCGTCGGCAGTAGCCGCTTCAACAACAACTTACCGAAGGTACTGATCGCCATCGTTGGATTGCGGAGCTGATGTAAAAGATCATGGAAATGCTCTTGCTCTAGGGCCTGGAGATGTTGCTGCTGGGTGAGCCGTTCCGTTGCCCAACTCTTTTGCTGATCCAACACACAGGCCAGCACTAAACTTTCGGCGATCAATTCAATCTGGGCCACCTCCGGCGATCGCCAACCCCGATCCCGGCGTCCCGTCGCTAAAATTCCCAAAATCAAATCACCGTGCCACAGGGGAAATGCCCGAGCCGGTTCCCCCAACAAACCCACAAGATCATCCGGCAAAGCAGTCGCTTCCTCGCCCATCGAGACATCAAGCCATTCCTCTTGATCCGAAACCATCGTTGCCATCTCCGTTGACCCCTGCCTCCCCGCCGCCAGCAAACGATCGGGAAAGGCACTAATGGGTTGGAGCGTAATTTCTTGATTCTCTTGATCTGGCTGGGCCAAATAAACAATCCCCCACTCTGCCCCAACGCCTTGGGCTAACAATTGCAACTGCCCTTGGCACAGGGACAAATACTCTGGGCTAACTGGCAACAGTTGCGGTAATGTCGTCATGAATTTCATCCTCCCAAGCCGCAATCCCTAGGGGATATTTCCCAGGAAACCTTGATAAATCAGGGGTTTTGACAAAAAACTTAATTCTTTTTTACTTTTGGATTGATCGCCTACCTTCATTGGATTGTAGTAGATTTCTTAATACAAAAAATCCAACCCATCGCGAAAACCAGTCAATTTTCACTTGATTTTTTTCAATGGAGCCGATATACTTTGCTCGACATTCTGTAACTCCTGTTACAGCTGTTCTAAAAAAGTAAAGAAGAGGAGGTACTGGGTTGGCAAGAAAGCGTAAACGCAAGAGTCGGCGTCGGCAAGAAGGAAGAAAAATTTTAGAGATTGTCCCACAATATAATATCGAAAGCGGTGATGACAAACCCGTGACTGCAGCCCGCAAGCATATCGCTGCGAATGGGATTATGCCCCCAGCAGTCGTTGTAGTTAAGCGTAATGAGCATACCACTGATCGGTACTTTTGGGCAGAAAAAGGATTATTTGGTGCCCAATATGTAGAGGAGAATCACTTTTTATTCCCCAGTCTACGGGTGCTTTGTAGCAACGCCGATGAGGAAGTATCTGAAAAAGCGACTGTTTCTAGCAAAGCTTAAAGTTCCTTCAAAAATATATCACTTAACCTAACGTTTAGGTGATCTCTAATCCCCTTCTATCAATTTCAATACTCCCTAGTCCCACCCATTTTCGGGTCGGGGCTATTTTTGTCGCGTTTTTGCCATGGTGTTAATGGATAGCTTAATTGGTTTTGTTGGGAACATTTCCTAAGCTTCATGGAGCTGGTAAGGCATCACCTGACGCAGTTGGATCAACTCATCGCGGTGGGCGGTCACCGTAATTAATTGGGTAGGAGTCTCGGTAATCGGTGTTTGTGTGGTGATCTGTAAAATAACTTTTTCTACCTTCCCTGCCTTACGCCAGTAAAAGAGACCTGCCAAGGGAGCTAGGAGACAAATACCAAGGAAAGCAAAGCCAATATTGGGATAGAGCAGTGCTAAGACCAGGGCAATACAAACTAAACCGAGGGCTGCTAATAGGCTTAAAAAAACAGCAATAAAGCCACTGGGAGGAACAAAGCCTTCATAGGTGACAATATTATTCACACCATCAACGGTGGTAATCCGATAGGCTCGCTGTTCGAAGTAGGTTTGGAGACGCTCAAAGATGGATTCTTCAGGCTCTTTTGCCAATAGCTCTACTTGTTCGGTGCGATCTTTGATGGAAGCGCGAATGAAGAAAAACAGACCGACCATCAAGAGCAATGTAAGGAGGAGGGTCGAGGTGATTACGGATTGTTCTAACACGGTTTTTACAAGGAGGGCTTGAAGATTCACTGCATATAAATGTATATCGATCATGCTATATTTTGGAAAGTCTCCGGGAAAACCATGAAAAAAATTCGGGTTGTTCTAATTGAAGATCATGATTTAACGCGCATCGGGCTAAGAACTTCTCTACAACAATGTGCGGACATTGAACTTTTAGCAGAGGCGGCCAATGGAGCGGATGGATTGCGTTTGTTAGAAGAGATTCATCCTGATTTAGCGATTGTGGATATTGGTTTGCCTGAGCTTGATGGGATTGAGTTGACCCGGATTTTGAAACAGGAAAAGCTCAAGGATCAGTCCCACGAGGCGCAAACAAAGGTTTTGATTTTGACGTTGCAGGATGATGATGCAGCTGTTTTAGCAGCCTTTGCGGCAGGGGCTGATTCCTATTGTATGAAGGATATTACGTTTGATCACTTGGTAGAGGCGGTCAAAACGACAGACTCAGGCAACAGTTGGATTGATCCGGCGATCGCCCGCATTGTCCTCAATCAAGTGCAAGGGGGAGAATCCCTTTCTGGCTCTACAGTTACGATTCAAGCGACTTCCCCAGAAGATCAACAACTCCTAGAAAGCTGTCCCCTAACGGATCGAGAATTGGAAGTACTCCAATTGATTGTTGATGGTTGCAGCAACTCCGAAATTGCCGAGCATTTATTTATCACCGTGGGTACCGTTAAAACCCATGTCCGCAATATTCTCAATAAGCTTTGTGCCGATGACCGTACCCAGGCTGCTGTGCGTGCCCTTCGTTCTGGTCTGGTCGGTTAAAAAGCGCCTTGGCTAAAATTCATCAAATTATTCAAAATGTCGCAGTTGCAAACAGATAGGACTATCCGAGTCAAAAATTATGCTCTAAGTTTAGGATTTCATTTGGTGGGCATTGCCGATGCTACCGTGGACAATGCTCACAATCAACGGCAGTTACAAGCTTGGTTGGCGGCCGGGTATCAGGCGGAAATGGCCTGGATGGCTAACCCGAAACGCCAGGATATCCAAGCCTGTTTACCAGGGGTGCAGTCGGTCATTTGTGTGGCCCTCAACTATTACACACCCCATGCCCATTCTGAGGCACCAGGCGTAGGTAAGATTTCCCGGTACGGCTGGGGCCGAGATTACCATCGTGTCTTAGGCAAACGTCTAAAAGCTTTCTGCCAGTGGCTCACCAAAGAATTTCCGGAGAAACACCACCGTTTCTATGTGGATACCGGGCCTGTCCAGGATAAGGTTTGGGCAGAACGAGCTGGCCTCGGTTGGATTGCCAAAAATAGCAATGTCATTACCAGAGAGTACGGTAGTTGGGTCTTTTTGGGGGAAGTCCTCACCACCTTAGCTTTGACGCCGGATCAGCCCCATACAAAGCATTGTGGTACCTGTACCCGTTGTATCGAGGCTTGTCCAACCGGGGCGATCGCCGCCCCCTTTACCGTTGATGCGAACCGTTGCATCGCCTATCACACCATTGAAAATCGAGCCGAACAACTGCCCCCTCACATTGCTCCCCATCTACAGAATTGGGTGGCAGGTTGTGATATTTGCCAGGATGTCTGCCCCTGGAACCAGCGTTTTGCCCAACCCACCAATATTGAAGATTTTCAGCCTTATCCCAAACACCTTGCGCCAAAGTTAACCGAACTTGCCACTTTATCCGAAACAGAATGGGATCAAAGACTCACAGGATCGGCGCTGCGACGTATCAAGCCAGCCATGTGGCGACGCAATGCTCAGGCCAACCTCGACCATCAACCATAGAAAAAACCTCCCCCATAACATGGAGAAGGCGGAACAATATTTAAGCACACACAAATCAAATCAGAATCAAAGTTCCTACTGACCCATTTGTGCAGCGACTTCTGCGGCGAAGTCTTCTTCTTTTTTCTCAATGCCTTCGCCCAGGACGAACCGTTGGAAACGACGAATTTGGATATTTTCACCAATGGTGGCGATCGACTGCTTCACAAGCTCTTCAACCGTCATATTCTGATCACGGATGTAGGGCTGATCCATCAAAGAAAGCTCTTTTAGGCGCTTAGCAATGCGGCCTTCAACAATCTTTTCTTTGATATTATCGGGTTTACCGGCCAGGTCATCGCGACCCATTTCAATTTCGCGCTCTTTGTCAGCAATTTCAGTCGGAATGTCATCGACTTTCACATACTGAACATTAGGACAAGCAGCGATTTGCATCGCAATCCCTTTGGCCAGATCTTTGAAGATATCACCACGGGCAACGAAATCCGTTTCGCAGTTCACTTCTACGAGAACACCAATGCCACCACCGGTGTGAATATAGCTTTCGATCAGTCCTTCGGCTGCTACCCGACCTGCTTTTTTCTCAGCAGAGGTAATCCCTTTCTGACGGAGCCACTCAATCGCTTTAGTGATGTCCCCATTGGTTTCACCAAGCGCTTTTTTGCAATCCATCATCCCTGCGCCAGTTTTATCGCGCAGTTCCTTGACAAGCTTTGCAGAAATTTGTGCCATGTTGCTGTTCACCAAAAAATTATCAGGTCAATTCAAGAAGATATTACGCTTATTCAGACTCAGATGCATCGGTCTCATCGGCGTACTCATCGATTGCTTCATCGAAGTCTCCGTAGTCACCGTTATCATCAACGGGCTGACCGTGGCGACCGGCATAAATTGCATCGGCCAATTTACCCACAATCAATTTAATAGAACGAATTGCATCGTCGTTGGCCGGAATTGGCAAGTCAACGGTTTGGGGATCGCAGTTGGTATCTAGGAGAGAAACAATGGGAATCCCTAATTTTTGGCATTCTTGGATGGCATTGTGCTCCCGACGTTGGTCAATGATCACCACAATGTCAGGGATTTTGCGCATATTCTTAATGCCGCCGAGGTATTTTTGCAGCTTGTCCAGTTCGCGACGAAGCATGGAGGCTTCTTTTTTCGGACGGCGAGCAAGGTTACCGCTTTCTTCGAGGGCTTCTAATTCTTTGAGGCGCTCAACACGGGTCTTGATGGTTTCCCAGTTGGTGAGCATTCCCCCCAGCCAACGCTGGTTGATGTAGAAAGCACCACAGCGTTTTGCTTCTTGGGCAATGATGCCAGCGGCCTGACGTTTGGTGCCGACAAAAAGGACGTGCTTACCGTTTTCGGAAGCTTCCTTCATGTAGGTGTAGGCTTGTTCAACGAGTTGCGCAGTTTGAACCAGGTCAATGATGTGGACACCGTTACGGGATGTGTAGATGTAAGGTGCCATTCTGGGGTTCCAGCGGCGGGTTTGGTGCCCAAAGTGGACACCAGATTCTAGTAGCTCAGCGAGAGATACAACGGGCATATTCTGTTTACTCCTTTTCGGGTTAAACCTTCATCTGGGGACATTTCATCTGTGCGAAACACCCGAAAGAATCCCAGATGTGCGAGTTTTAAACAACCTTATCAGGGTAGCATAGCTCCGCATTTGAGGGGAGAGGTCTACGGAGAACAGGCTTGGGATGCGTGACAAAAACGACTTAAGGCGATCGCCAACAACCATCATTTCACCTAGCCTTGGTGTTTATATCGGAGGTTCCATGAAATAACGAAGGGGCACCCTTGGAATCATGGCCGTCGTTCCTGGGGGCGATCGCCAGAGAACTTCCCATAATGAAAGGTAACGTTACATTGCTTTTTGTTACAAAAAACCGTTTGAGTTTTCAGTTTTTCGGCGGAATTCAATTGATTTCAGCCATTGTGCCGTAATGATTTCAGGGAGTTTTAAATATTGTTAATGTCCCCCAACATCCTTGGAAAGTAGGCCCTATCATTTACATCAATGCTTTTTGCCCAATGGGTTTTAGAGCAGTCCTAAATCACTGGAAACCTTGCAAGCTGGTGATTCGCTCACAGCTTATCTATTTGAATACATCTATTTAGATAGAACCTTTATTACGTCGATTGTCTAGAGAGGAGAATCCTCATGGCAGTAAAGGTTGATAAGGATCCGGTACCAACTTCCTTTGAGAAGTGGGGAAAACCGGGTCACTTTGACCGAACTCTGGCACGGGGTCCAAAAACCACCACCTGGATTTGGAACCTCCATGCTGATGCACATGATTTCGATAGCCAAACAAGTGATCTCGAAGATATTTCGCGCAAAATCTTTAGCGCCCACTTCGGTCACCTTGCTGTAGTCTTTGTTTGGCTCAGCGGCATGTACTTCCATGGCGCAAAATTTTCTAACTATGAAGCTTGGTTAAATAACCCCACTGTTATTAAGCCAAGTGCACAAGTGGTTTGGCCCGTTGTGGGTCAAGGCATTCTGAACGGAGACGTCGGTGGCGGCTTCAGCGGTATTCAAATTACCTCTGGTCTGTTTTACCTCTGGCGTGCTGCTGGTTTTACCAACTCTTATCAGCTCTATGTGACTGCCATTGGCGGTCTTGTTATGGCAGCCCTTATGGTGTTTGCCGGTTGGTTCCACTACCATAAAGCAGCTCCGAAACTGGAATGGTTCCAGAATGCTGAAGCCATGATGAATCACCACCTATCTGTACTGTTAGGTTGTGGTTCTTTGGGCTGGACTGGTCACTTGATCCACGTTTCTTTGCCGGTAAACAAGCTCCTAGATTCTGGTGTGGCTGCAAAGGATATTCCCTTACCCCACGAGTTCTTTGATGCTTCGGTAATGGCAGAACTGTATCCCAGCTTTGCCCAGGGTCTGAAGCCTTTCTTCACTTTAGATTGGGCTGCATACTCTGATTTCTTAACCTTCAAGGGTGGCTTGAATCCCACTACTGGTAGCCTCTGGCTCTCCGATGTGGCTCACCACCATTTGGCGATCGCTGTTCTCTTCATCATCGCGGGTCACATGTACCGGACTGGTTTCGGTATTGGCCACAGCATGAAAGAGATCCTCGAAGCCCACAAAGGCCCTTTCACTGGCGAAGGTCACAAAGGTCTTTACGAAATTCTAACCACCTCTTGGCACGCTCAATTGGCGGTTAACCTCGCGCTGCTTGGTTCTTTAACCATCGTCATCGCGCACCACATGTATTCCATGCCTCCCTATCCTTACATGGCAACAGATTACGGCACCCAGCTGTCTCTGTTCACTCACCACACTTGGATTGGCGGCTTCCTCATTGTTGGTGCTGGTGCCCACGGCGCAATTTTCATGGTTCGCGATTACGACCCCGCTAAGAACGTTAACAACCTCTTAGACCGCGTAATTCGTCACCGTGACGCGATTATTTCTCACCTCAACTGGGTTTGTATTTTCCTCGGCTTCCATAGCTTTGGTCTCTACATTCACAATGACACCATGCGTGCGTTGGGTCGTCCCCAAGATATGTTCTCTGATTCTGCGATTCAGTTACAGCCTATCTTCGCGCAGTGGATTCAAAACATCCATACCCTTGCTCCCGGTGGCACCGCTCCCAATGCGATCGCCTCTGCGAGTCAAGTTTTCGGCGGTGATGTAGTGGCAATCGGTAACAAAGTTGCCCTGATGCCCATCACCCTCGGTACTGCTGACTTCATGGTTCACCATATCCATGCGTTTACCATCCACGTCACTGTACTTATTCTGCTGAAGGGTCTTCTCTATTCCCGCAGCTCCCGTCTCGTACCCGATAAGGGTCAACTGGGCTTCCGCTTCCCCTGTGACGGTCCTGGTCGTGGTGGTACTTGCCAAGTTTCTGGTTGGGACCACGTCTTCCTCGGACTGTTCTGGATGTATAACTCCCTCTCCATCGTAATTTTCCACTTTAGCTGGAAGATGCAATCCGATGTTTGGGGCACAATCCTCCCAGACGGTAGCGTATCCCACGTCACTGGTGGTAACTTTGCCACAAGCGCAATTACCATTAACGGCTGGCTCCGTGACTTCCTCTGGGCACAGTCTTCTCAGGTGATCAACTCCTACGGTTCTGCACTGTCGGCTTACGGCATCATGTTCCTGGCGGGTCACTTTGTGTTTGCCTTCAGTCTCATGTTCCTCTTCAGTGGACGTGGCTATTGGCAAGAACTCATCGAGTCCATCGTTTGGGCACACAATAAGCTCAAGTTGGCTCCTGCGATTCAACCCCGTGCTTTGAGCATCGTTCAAGGTCGTGCGGTTGGTGTTGCTCACTATCTCCTCGGTGGGATCGTGACAACCTGGGCCTTCTTCCTAGCGAGAAGCTTGTCCATCGGTTAACTCTGAAATGGTTTACCGATCGCCAATTTCAGGGGGAGTTGTAAGAGTTGTATTTCACTCGATTCACCTTCCCTCCCAATTGGCTCCTAGTATCTTTCCCTGCGGGAAAATACAGAGGTTACATTTGAAGACCTCACCCTCATTTGTTTAACGAGGAGAACCTCAAGCATAGTTATGGCAACTAAATTTCCAAAATTTAGCCAAGACCTTGCTCAAGATCCCACTACGCGTCGGATTTGGTACGGAATCGCTACAGCACATGATTTCGAGACCCACGACGGGATGACTGAGGAGAATCTTTACCAAAAGATCTTTGCTTCCCACTTCGGTCACCTCGCAATCATCTTCCTGTGGACTTCCGGCACCCTCTTCCACGTTGCTTGGCAAGGCAATTTCGAGCAGTGGATCAAAGATCCCCTGAACGTCCGTCCCATCGCCCATGCGATCTGGGATCCCCACTTTGGTCAAGGCGCAATTGATGCCTTTACCCAAGCGGGCGCTTCTAACCCTGTAAACATTGCATATTCTGGGGTTTACCATTGGTTCTACACCATTGGGATGACCACCAATGCTGACCTCTACCAAGGCGCAGTATTCCTTCTGATCCTCTCTTCTCTGTTTTTGTTCGCAGGCTGGCTGCACTTGCAACCCAAGTTCCGTCCTAGTCTTGCGTGGTTCAAGGATGCTGAATCTCGCCTCAACCACCACTTAGCTGGTTTGTTTGGTGTCAGTTCTTTGGCTTGGACAGGTCACCTGGTACACGTTGCAATTCCTGAGTCTCGCGGTGTTCATGTTGGCTGGGATAACTTCCTTTCTGTGAAGCCTCACCCCGCTGGTTTGATGCCCTTCTTCACTGGGAACTGGGGTGTGTATGCGCAAAACCCTGATACTGCGGGTCATGTGTTTGGCACATCCCAAGGTGCAGGTACTGCGATTCTGACCTTCCTTGGTGGTTTCCACCCCCAAACGGAGTCTCTCTGGTTGACTGATATTGCCCACCACCACTTGGCGATCGCCGTGCTGTTTATCATCGCGGGTCACATGTATCGCACCAAGTTCGGGATTGGTCACAGCATCAAGGAGATCCTCAATGCCCACCAGCCCCCCAGTGGTAAGCTTGGTGCCGGTCACAAAGGTCTTTACGATACCGTTAACAACTCCCTCCACTTCCAGTTGGGTCTGGCGCTTGCATCCTTGGGTGTAATCACCTCCTTGGTTGCACAGCACATGTACTCTCTGCCTTCCTACGCGTTCATCGCCAAGGATTACACTACCCAGGCAGCCCTGTACACCCACCACCAGTACATCGCTGGTTTCTTGATGGTCGGTGCGTTTGCCCACGGTGCGATCTTCTTCGTCCGTGACTACGATCCCGAAGCGAACAAAGACAACGTTCTTTATCGCATGCTGGAGCACAAGGAAGCCCTGATCTCCCACCTCAGCTGGGTATCTCTCTTCCTCGGTTTCCACACCCTCGGACTCTATGTCCACAACGATGTAGTAGTTGCCTTCGGTACCCCTGAAAAGCAAATCCTCATCGAACCTGTCTTTGCTCAGTTTGTCCAAGCGGCTTCTGGTAAAGCACTCTACGGCTTTGATGTACTTCTTTCCAACGCTGATAGCATCGCTTCTAATGCAAGTGCGGCTTATCTTCCCGGCTGGTTAGATGCCATCAATAGCGGTTCTAACTCTCTCTTCCTCAACATTGGTCCTGGTGACTTCCTCGTTCACCACGCGATCGCCCTCGGTCTCCACACCACCACTCTCATTCTTGTGAAAGGTGCGTTGGATGCCCGTGGTTCTAAGCTGATGCCCGATAAGAAAGACTTCGGCTACAGCTTCCCCTGTGATGGCCCCGGTCGTGGCGGTACTTGTGATATCTCCGCTTGGGATGCCTTCTACCTCGCAATGTTCTGGATGCTGAACACCCTGGGCTGGTTGACCTTTTACTGGCACTGGAAGCACCTCGGCATTTGGCAAGGTAACGTTGCTCAGTTCAACGAAAACTCCACCTACCTGATGGGCTGGTTCCGTGACTACCTCTGGGCGAACTCCGCACAGTTGATCAACGGCTACAACCCCTACGGTGTAAACAATCTCTCCGTCTGGGCTTGGATGTTCCTCTTCGGACACCTTGTTTGGGCAACTGGTTTCATGTTCCTCATCTCTTGGCGTGGTTACTGGCAAGAGCTGATCGAAACCATCGTTTGGGCCCACGAGCGCACTCCCCTGGCGAACATTGTTCGTTGGAAGGACAAGCCCGTTGCGCTCTCCATCGTTCAGGCTCGTTTGGTTGGTTTAGCTCACTTCACGGTGGGTTACGTCCTCACCTACGCGGCCTTCCTGATTGCCTCGACGTCAGGTAAGTTTGGTTAATTAAGTTCTTCTGAAAATTAACCTGCTAAAATCTCACCCCTTGTCTTTTAGGCAGGGGGTTTTTGCTTTGCGATGAAAAAAACCCTAGAACAATGGGCCAAATATCCTAGAAAAGGCGGAAATAGTTTGTTTCTGCACAAAGGAAGGAAAAAATAACGCTATGCTGGACACAAACTTGGCAAGCTTAGAATTTTTATGGCGAGTGAGAAAAAATCTGGGTTAGGAATGTTTGGGGGGGTCTACACCCCTTCTATTTTGACCATCCTTGGGGTGATCATGTATCTCCGGTTTGGTTGGGTTGTGGGTAATGCAGGATTGTTAGGCTCCCTCGCCATTGTTACCCTCGCCAATGCCATTACCTTTTTAACGGCCCTTTCGATTTGTGCGATCGCCACGGATAAGGTGGTTCGTGTGGGGGGCGCTTACTACATGATTAGTCGCTCTTTGGGACTAGAAACTGGAGGGGCGGTGGGAATCCCGTTGTATTTCGCCCAGGCCTTTTCGGTGGCCCTCTATACCATTGGTTTTGCAGAGAGTGTTGTCCAAGTTTTCGGCGGCTTAAATCAGCTTTATGTGGCTTTGATTGTGACAATTTTGGTGGGAGTTTTAGCCCTTACGTCCGCCAGCATTGCCATTAAAGCCCAGTACTTCATTATGGCAGCGATCGCCCTTTCTCTTGTTTCCCTGGTGCTGGGTCGCCCCTTGCCCGAAGCTGGAGATATTCTCCTATGGGGTTCTAGCGCTGAGGTGACAGTCCCCTTTTGGACGGTTTTCGCAGTATTTTTTCCGGCAGTTACGGGGATTATGTCTGGCGTAAATATGTCCGGTGATCTCAAGGATCCGATTAAAGCAATTCCCATTGGTACTCTGGCTGCCGTGGGTACTGGTTATGTGATCTATATGCTCATTCCGTTGCTGTTGGCCCAACGGGGAGATACAGCCAGCCTCATTGAGGATCCCCTGGTGATGCAACGCTTGTCTGTTTGGGGGCCAGCGATTTTATTGGGGGTCTGGGGAGCAACGCTCAGTAGCGCAATTGGGAGTATCCTCGGTGCCCCTAGGGTTTTACAAGCCCTCGCCCGGGATGGCGTGTTGCCGCCATGGTTAGGTTTTCTGGGATCTGGTAGTGGGTCGGAGGATGAGCCGCGTATTGGCACCATTGTCACCTTGGGGGTGGCGATCGCCGCTGTTTGTATTGGTGATCTCAACATCATTGCGCCGGTGTTGACGATGTTTTTCTTGACCACCTATCTTGTCCTCAATATTTCCGCCGGTATTGAAACGCTCCTCCAAAGTCCTTCCTTCCGACCGACCTTCCGGGTGCACTGGGCGCTTTCTCTGTTGGGGGCTGTGGGCTGCCTTGGGGTGATGTTTTTAATCAATGCGATCGCCACGGTCGTTGCAGCCTTGATCGTGACGATCATTTACTTCTGGCTACAGCGGCGGGAACTCCAAGTCACCTGGGGAGATGTTCGGCGTGGTTTGTGGATGGCCCTGATTAGTAAAGCGATTTATCAAGTGGCAGGGGCCGAAGATAGCAAAAACTGGCGGCCTCATCTCCTGGTGCTTTCTGGGGCGCCCCGAAAACGTTGGTCTTTAATCGAGCTAGCAGATGGTTTTAGTCATAATCGGGCCTTGATGACGGTGGCCACAGTGCTCCCCGAAGGTTCCCGTGACCCTGGTCAACAGGTAAAAATGGAAACCACAATCCGCGATTATTTAGCAAAACGGGGTGTAAAAGCCTTGGTACGTCTCAGTACCGCCGATGATCCCTTTGTTGGCGCCTTAAATTTAATTGAAACCTATGGCCTAGGGGACTTAACCCCTAACACGGTTTTGCTGGGCAGTACAGAATCACCCGAACGATTTGCTGCCTACTGTCATCTTTTGCAGCAGGTTCATATTGCCCAACGCAATATTATTATCTTCCATGAAAATCCAGAGCGGGTTTTTGGTCGTAAAAAACGGATTGATATCTGGTGGGGCGGGGTTCAGAGCAATGGCGGCTTAATGTTGATGCTGGCTTATTTGCTCCGTACCGATATCCGGTGGCGCAGTGCCCAGATTTACCTCAAGCTGGTGGTACAGGATGCCACAGCCGCCCAGGCCGCCCGTTTAAACCTAGAGTCCCTGATTAGTAGTGCCCGCATCAAAGCAGAACCAATGGTTATTATCGCTGGCGATCGCTCCTTTGAAGATATCCTGTACCAATCCTCTGCGAGTGCAGATCTTGTTTTCCTTGGCATGGCCCGCCCTCACGAGCCCGCCGATTTCCAGGATTATTACAAAAGCCTTTCCCAACGGGCCCAGAACTTACCAAGCACCGTGTTTGTTCTCGCCGCCCCAGATTTTGCCTTTGCAGAAGTGGTGGGCGCTCCCCGAAAAGTGGGCACTTAAATCTCTAAAAATAATTTCTTGGCTAGTTGCGTATTAACGACATATTCTCGAAAGAAAAATAGCTTTTGTGTGACATTCAAGCAACTTTGCCCCGACAATGGGAACAATTCTGACCAATAGCAAAATTCAGTATGTCTGAGCGGAAAATTACAGTATCTTTTTCAACGCTGCTGTTGATTGTCGGGGCAGTGCTATTGCTATTTTTACTCTGGCAATTACGTAGTCTACTGGTTGTGCTCATGATTGCTGTCGTCATTGCAGCGACCCTTGCACCAGTGATTACCATCGCTGAATCTTTCCGGGTGCCCCGCTGGCTGGCAGTGATCGGTGTGTACCTCGGCTTGATCTCAATTCTCACGGGGGTAGTTTTACTCATTGGCCCCACGGTAGTTGATCAAATTCAAAAGTTGATCCGAAAGCTACCCCTGTATTTAGAAATTGTTGGGGTTTTGGTTCAATCCTGGGCCGTGCGCTTGGGCATGACAGAGCCACAAGTTTTAGAACAATTGAACCGTCTTTTTGATTTGCAAGCGTTGACAGCCTGGGCTTTTCGTTCTTCCCAAGAGCTGTTGATTCGTTCCTACGGCATTACGCGGGGGGTCATTGGGGGCATTTTAAGCTTGATTCTAGCGTTTATGCTCTCTGGTTATATGCTCTCTGGTTCTGAAAAATTAATTAAAGGCTTTGTCAGTCTTTTTCCGGCTCCCTGGGATGAACAACTTCTGGAACAGGTACAGCCCATGAGCGAGCGGATGGGAAGTTATATTCAGGGTCGGATCGTGGTTTCGGGGATTCTCGGCATTGTCATTACCATTGGCCTAAGGCTGCTGGGGATTTCAGAATTAGCCCTCGGTTTGGGGGTGATCGCGGCGGTGACAAATTTAATTCCGTTTTTTGGGCCTGTGCTGGGTGCTGTGCCGGCTTTGATTGTGGCGATCGCCCAGGGAGGATGGACATTTTTATCCGTCCTACTGCTTTTTACCTTGATCCAAAACCTCGAAACCTATGTATTAGATCCGTTATTAGTCGGTTCTTCGGTCAAAGTGAACCCGCTTTATCAGTTGTTGGCGGTTTTGGGAGGGGCCCAGGTGCTGGGAATTTTAGGCGCGGTGATTGTGCCACCCTGGGTTGCGGGAGCCGCTGTACTGCTCGATAATCTTTACCTCAAAACAAAACCATTACCCGTGTCCCTCACCTCAACGGCGACTCCGTCCCTGTCCGACAGCCACAAATCTGAGAAAAATCAAGTCTAGGCAGCAATTATTTTGGCGTTCTCTGACAAATTTACTCTCCCTTGTTCTATTTTTAAAGTTTTGAAACGGAAAAATTGTTGAAATCTATGTAAATTAATGCTTTCAGCGATCCATATTGAGCAAAGAACGCTTAGAATAATGCAGGAAAACCTTGCAACAAGATAAGTTTGACCCGCAACAGTGCAAAATATCTCTTCTGGGATTCTTGTTTTGCCTGGTTTTTTTACCTATACTTCTCACAATATCTAAAATTCAGGAGATTTTTAATGAATAAAGGCGAATTAGTCGATTTAGTCGCTGAGAAAGCTGGTATCAGCAAAAAGCAGGCAGATTCTGTGATTAGTGCCACCGTAGAGGCAATCATGGAAACCGTTGCCAATGGTGACAAAGTAACCCTCGTCGGTTTTGGCTCCTTTGAACCCCGCCACCGCAAAGCGAGAGAAGGTCGCAATCCCAAGACCAACGAAAAAATGCAAATTCCAGCAACCACAGTGCCCGCATTTTCTGCTGGTAAACAGTTTAAGGAAATGGTTGCCCCTAAATAGAAGTTGGCTTTGGTCGGACAAACTAAAAATGTGTACGGAGGCTTAGATGGTCACAACGTTGACTCTCTGGGCTTTTTTATTTTTGACTGATCGGTATTACCGCGTTGTTAAGCCGCCAATAAACGCTTGAGGGTTATGGCCACTTGTTCTTGTTCTGGGATGCTGAGGTCGGGGAACATAGGCAAAGACAGCACCTGGTGAGAACATTGCTCAGCAATGGGAAATGCTCCGGATTGATAGCCAAAGGTTGCAAACACGGGCTGGAGATGTAGGGGTTTGGGATAGTACACCATCGCAATGATGCCCTTGGCTTGTAGCTGGCTACGGAGGGTATCGCGATCGCCGGCTTGAACGAGGATCGTGTATTGATTCCAGACATGGGTCCCACCAGGGGTTGCTTGGGGGAGTTGAATGCCTTCGATCCCAGCCAGCAATTCATGGTAACGGTGGGCGATCGCCTGGCGTTGTTGATTCCAAAGGTCGAGGTGACGCAATTTAACGGCGAGAATCGTGGCTTGCACTGCATCTAACCGACTATTTACTCCCAGCACTTCATGTTGGTAGCGGACTTTGGAACCATGTTCCCGGAGCATTTTGATCTGCCCATGGAGATCGGGATTGTTGGTCGTCACAGCACCACCATCGCCACAACCGCCTAAATTTTTCGTCGGAAAAAAGCTAAAACAGCCAGCATCTCCCCAGGCTCCCACCTGGCGATCTCCCCATTTTGCTCCCGTGGCCTGGGCACAATCTTCAACGATAAGCAGGCTATGTTTTTGGGCTATTTCCCCAAGATGGGTCATATCCACAGGTTGTCCAAATAAATGAACGGGGATCACGGCCTTGGTACGGGGAGTAATGGCCGCTTCTAATTGATCGAGGTCGAGGTTGAAGGTTGCGGCGGTAATATCAACAAAGACAGGGGTTGCGCCACACATGGCAATGGCTTCTGCGGTGGCGATAAAAGTAAAAGTAGAGGTGATCACCTCATCGCCAACGCCAATCCCAAGGGCTTTTAGGGCCAGGTAAAGGGCATCGGTGCCGGAGTTGCAGCCGATGGTAAAGTCAACCTGGTGATAAGCGGCAAAATGTTTTTCGAATTCGCTTACTGCTGTCCCCCCGATGTAACGACCGGAACTGAGCACTTCCAAGACGGCGGCATTGGTTTCATCGGCAATGGTTGCATACTGGCGCCCTAGATCAACGGGAGGAATTTGGCTCATGGGTGACGGTGATTTTTTGGGTAGGAATTCGCATAAAAGCGTAAATATAAATGTTATAGGTTATGGGAGTGAAAAAAAAAGCGCATGGGTGAATTTATTGCCTTAGATCCGGGAGATTTGGGCTGGGCGTTGGGACTAATTGCCTTGGCGATCGCCCTGGCCCGGTGGCAAAAGTTGGGGCTAGAGGGGCAGCTTTTACTCGCAACAGGACGGACAATTTTGCAATTGTTGGTGGTGGGCTATGCCCTGGAAATGGTCTTTGCCTTGGCGCACCCATTGGCGGTGTTAGGGATTGTTTTGGTGATGTTGACCATTGCGGCGATCGCCGCGAAAAATCGGATTAATGATCGGGTTAAATTGCCATTGATCTGGGGATCAATTTTTATCAGTTTCAGTGTGCCGTTGGCGTATACCCTACTGGTGATTGTGCAGCCAGAAACTTGGTATGACCCCCAGTATTTGATTCCGTTGGCAGGGATGGTCTTGGGGAATGCGATGAATAGTGCTTCCCTGGCGGGAGAACGGCTCAGCAGTCGGATTAAAACCAGTCGTTTGGAAATCGAAACCCAGCTTTGTCTCGGTGCAACCCCCAAACAGGCGATCGCCAGCTACCGTACCGAAGCGATCCGCGCCAGCCTAATCCCGACGATCAATTCTATGATGGTAGTAGGTTTAGTGAGTTTGCCGGGGATGTTTACGGGGCAAGTCTTATCGGGCATTGATCCACTTAATGCTGCCTCCTATCAAATTTTGATTCTCTTTTTGATTGTGACCATTAACCTCATCTGTACTTCCCTGGTGACTGAGGGCCTTTATCGGCAATTTTTTAACCCCACTGCCCAGCTCACCCTCTAAGTTTTGCTCCTTGCCAATCCTTGCTAGACTGAATTTCCATATTTGCCGCGATCCATCTCTCACGGAAAAACGACCATGTTTGCTGCTGCCGCTGCCCGCCCGACAACACCCGCCATTCCCCAAGACCTCTTTGGGGCGATCGCCGATCTCAAACAAGACCTCAACGCCATCATCCTCGCCCACTACTATCAAGAAAACGACATCCAAGACATTGCCGACTACATTGGTGATTCCTTGGGATTAGCCCGCCAAGCCGCCCAAACCGATGCCGAAGTGATTGTCTTCGCTGGGGTACATTTCATGGCAGAAACCGCAAAAATCCTTAACCCCAATAAACTTGTGCTTCTGCCCGATCTCGATGCCGGTTGTTCCCTCGCCGACAGTTGCCCCCCCGCCGAATTCGCCCAATTTAAAGCCAAGCACCCAGACCACATCGTCATCTCTTATATCAACTGCACCGCCGAGATCAAAGCGATGAGCGACATCATCTGCACCAGCTCCAACGCCGTCAAAATCGTCAACCAAATTCCCGCCGACCAACCGATCATTTTTGCCCCCGATAAAAACCTCGGTCGTTACGTGAGTGAACAAACCGGACGGGATCTCCTCCTCTGGCAGGGCAGTTGCATTGTCCACGAAACCTTTTCCGAAAAACGTATCATCGAACTCAAACTCGAACACCCCGACGCGGAGGTGCTCGCTCACCCTGAGTGTGAAACTCCTGTGTTAAATCATGCTGACTTTATCGGCTCCACAACCGCCCTACTAAAACGCTCCCAAGAGAGTGCCAGCCAGACTTTCATTGTCGCCACCGAACCGGGCATCATCCATCAAATGGAAAAGGCCAGCCCCAGTAAAACTTTTATCCCGGCCCCTTCTACCAGTAACTGTGCCTGCAATGAATGCCCCCATATGCGCCTTAACACCCTAGAAAAACTTTATTTGGCCATGAAACATAAAGCCCCGGAAATCACTCTTAGCCCCGACATTGCGACGGCGGCCTTGAAACCGATTCAGAAAATGCTAGAGATGAGTGTCTAGAACAAAGGCGTTAGTCGCGGCAAAATAGACGGTAGCAAATTGACAAAAATCCTTTAGAGTAAATTACATTCCCTATCTGGGAAGTAAAACATTTGTAAATCTGTGTAAGTCAAGCAAAAAGATTGCCCATTCCCTTGCTATAAATTGGAATGATAGTAATGGGATGTACTTTCTTAGAGAATCGTGGTTTTTCCCCGATTTTTACGCAAAGATAATGAAGTGATTGGCCCCCTTGTCCCGGAATTTTCCAAGAAACCTATGAGTATTGATCAAATTGTTGAACAAGCCCTAAAAGACGGCTATCTCACCCCGAGCATGGAAGCGGAAGTTGGACGCATTTGCGATATGTCCTCTGAGCTTTCCATTGAGGAATATATGGCGCTAGATCGCCTCATGGGGGCTTTACTCACGGGGGAAGTGATTGCTGTCCCCCGGAAACAATTCATCAATGTCATGGAGGAGCTAGTCATTAGCCGCTCCATTGCCCGGGTCGCTGAGATCGAGGCGAGTAGCACCCAGAGTTTGGATGTGGGGGATATTGCGGCCTATGCCCTAAACCGTTTGCCACCGCTCTACGCAACGACGGAAGAGGGAGCGAACTATCAGCGTCAAAAGGCCCGTGAGGAATTGCAGGGTTTAATTAATGAACAGGTGGATGCAGCCCTGTCTCGTTATCTAGACCGACCGGACTTTTTCCCTGAGCGCCAGGCGATCGCCTCTCCGAACCAAGACAAGAGCATGTTAGCCCAGGTTAGTAAGCTCCTGGAAGGCTATGCACCGGGCTTTGAACAGGAAGAGAATGTGTTTTCCTAGGACTGGGGGCTGACACTTAGAGCTAGGGCTGGAACTTTTTTCTGGGCCGTAGGGTCTCTACAAGAAGAAGTCCCGTTATGAGTTCTTTGTGAAGAGAGCATGAACCGATCCCTTTCTATCCCCATTCCTTCCCAGCAGGGAGTCGTTCCCAAAAGTGGTGTGTCTCCGGAAAAACTCTCTAACTATGATTTAATTCTCCGTTGCCAGGCGGGTAGTAAGCCTGAGCGGGCTGCTTTCGTGGAATTATTAAAACGTTACCAGTCCCATGTGGATCGGCTCCTCTACCACCTCGCTCCGGATTGGCAGGATCGGTCCGATTTATCCCAGGAAGTTTGGATTCGGGTTTATCGCAATCTTCAGCGTTTGAATGATCCCCAAAAATTTAAGGGTTGGCTGAGTCGAATTATTACAAACCTCTTCTATGACGAGCTACGCAAACGTAAACGGGTTCGTCGTCCCCTCTCGTTGGACAATCCGTTTCAGACCCAGGATGGAGAAGTGGCTTGGGATGTGGCTTCTGATGATCCCAGCCCCGATGATGATCTGGCAACCCAGGAATTTTACGAACATTTACGGGAGGCGATCGCCGAACTACCAGAAGTCTTTCGCACAACAATCGTGCTGCGGGAAATTGAAGGGCTCGCCTATGAAGAAATTGCGGAAATCACCGGGGTTTCTCTCGGCACCGTCAAGTCAAGGATCGCCCGGGCCCGGGCCAAGTTACAGGAAATGCTCCAGCCCTATTTGGCAGACTAGATAATGAAAGCTTTTCTCAGCGGCAAACCGATGGCGATCGCCGAAGAGGGGGTGACCTAGAAATGAAAAAAAACCACACTTCTCACCAACACCACACCGATTCTGAAACTCCTATGGGCCACAATTTTGAGCAGTTCCAGCGCCTGAGCGCCTATTTTGATGGGGAGGCCACCCCAGCAGAACGCAAGGAAATTCAGCACCTCCTGGATACTGACCCCCAGGTCAAACAGCAATATCAACAGCTACGGCAGCTCAAACAAGCGCTACAGTTGCTGCCCATTCCCACCAGCATTTCGGCCCAATATCTCGGTCAACGGGTATTGGCGCGGTTGCGTCGTTCCCAGTTACGCACCCTTTCCCTCTGGGGCAGTGGGGCGATCGCCGCTCTCTTTGTGGCTGGGATTATGGGTCAGATGCCGCGCCTTAACCTTGATCGCTTTGCTAAAAATGACCCCGATCAGCAACCCACCGCTGCCCTAGTCGAAACCTCTCCCCAGGGAGAAGAAGCCCTTGTGGTCGCTCTAAATCGCCCGGTTTTACAAATTCCCAAACTGGCCACCACAGAGTCGCCCTAATGTTTCGGCTGATGTTAAGTTTTGCCCACATCATCCATGGTGAGTGTCTCGCCGTGGATTTTTGTTTGGGGGGAATTTCGATGTAAAAAAAGCATTATTTTTTTCTTTTTTCCATCACAAAACCAGGATTCTGTCTTCTGATAGACAGACAACACAAAAAATAAACATGACCATAAAAAGTTTTTACTTTAACCCCTTGGCAGGTTGTAACAAAAATTCATATAATCGGAGGCGAACGCAATAATAAGTATTTTTTCCTAGTCCTATGGATAGCTTGCAAATCCCGTGGCTCACTACGGCGATCGCCTTTCCGCTTTTGGCCGCCCTTGTCATTCCCCTTATCCCCGACAAAGAAGGTAAAACCATCCGCTGGTATACCCTAGGCGTTGCCCTCACCGATTTTGCCCTTTTAGTCACTGCTTTTTGGCAAAACTACGATCTCGGTCGCACAGAATTTCAGCTCACTGAAAATTTTGCATGGATTCCCCAATTGGGGTTGAACTGGTCCCTAGGCGTTGACGGTTTGTCAATGCCTTTAATTATTTTGGCGATCCTGATCACTACCTTAGCGACCCTCGCGGCCTGGAACGTCACCAAGAAGCCGAAACTCTTTGCGGGCCTCATCCTCGTGATGCTGAGTGCGCAAATCGGTGTTTTTGCCGTCCAGGATTTGCTGCTGTTCTTTATTATGTGGGAATTAGAGCTAGTTCCTGTGTATTTGCTCATTTCCATTTGGGGCGGAAAAAAACGCCTCTATGCGGCCACTAAATTTATTCTCTACACGGCCCTAGGTTCTGTTTTCATCCTCGCGTCTACCTTAGCCCTTGCTTTCTATGGCGGTGACGTGACCTTTGATATGCAAGCCTTGGGATTAAAGGATTATCCGCTAGCGTTAGAATTACTGGCCTATGCTGGATTTCTCATTGGCTTTGGCGTTAAATTACCTATCTTCCCCCTCCATACTTGGCTACCGGATGCCCATAGTGAAGCGTCTGCGCCGGTCTCCATGATCCTTGCTGGTGTGCTCTTAAAAATGGGTGGCTATGGTTTGATTCGGTTAAACATGGAAATGTTGCCGGATGCCCATATTCGTTTTGCTCCCCTGCTGATTGTTCTAGGGATTGTCAACATTGTTTATGGGGCGCTGACCGCCTTTGGACAGACCAACTTAAAGCGACGTTTGGCTTCGTCTTCTATCTCCCACATGGGTTTTGTCCTCGTTGGGATTGCTTCATTCACCGATTTGGGAATGAATGGTGCCGTGTTACAGATGTTGTCCCATGGTTTCATTGCGGCGGCCCTGTTCTTCCTGTCTGGGGTCACCTATGAACGAACCCATACTTTAATGATGGACGAAATGAGCGGTATTGCGCGGTTGATGCCCAAAACCTTTGCGATGTTTACGGCGGCGGCGATGGCGTCTTTGGCACTGCCAGGGATGAGTGGTTTCGTCAGTGAACTGACTGTCTTCCTCGGTTTAAGCAATAGTGATGCCTATAGCTATGGCTTTAAGGCGATCGCCATTTTCTTAACGGCGGTTGGGGTGATTTTAACGCCCATTTACCTGCTTTCAATGCTACGGGAAGTATTCTACGGCAAAGGCTCCCAGGCTACACTCAGCCTTGCGGCTGGGGAAGATGCCAAACCGCGGGAAATCTTTGTGGCAGTTTGTTTGCTGGCCCCGATTATTGCCATTGGCCTTTATCCAAAACTGGCAACGACTACCTATGATCTCAAAACCGTTGAGGTCGCCTCGAAGGTACGGGCCGCTTTACCGTTGTATGCAGAGCAACTCCCCCAAAGTGGCGATCGCCAAGCACAAATGGGTTTAAGCTCGCAAATGCCGGCCCTGATTGCTCCTCGTTTTTAGCAATCATTGGATGCTTTCCATTGATAAGCTCCTTGGGGG